>NZ_JAUBQE010000018.1:0-114860 GCF_036701115.1 Microcoleus sp. Pol1C5
TATGTTCAACTAAGCAAATCAAAAATTATTTTGCTCACTGCTGTTACTGTACCTCTTAGTCACGCAAAGTGCTGTATTCGGGGTTGGGATTTTGTGTATAATGACAACTACCCAATCGATCTAGATCCCGATGGTCACGGCACTCACGTAGCAGGTTTGATCGCCGCGGAACGAAATGATTTTGGCATCACAGGAGTTGCCTACAATGCCAAGATTATGCCTGTCAGAGTGTTGCCCGTCTTTGGTGGCGGCGAGGTGAATAATGTTGCTGCTGGAATCCGCTATGCTACTGATAATGGAGCAAATGTAATTAACCTCAGCTTGGGAAATGAGTTTTACCCTTCCAAACTGGTGAATGACGCAATTGAGTATGCAAATAACAAAGGCTCTGTTGTGGTGATAGCAGCAGGAAATTTGGGTTTTAGCCAACCAGCTTATCCAGCTCGTAATGCCGATCGCTGGGGAATTGCCGTGGGCAGTAGTGATATAAACGGCAGGATGGCTTACGACTCTAACCGTGCGGGTTCCACACCTTTGGATTACCTAGTTGCTCCGGGAGTAGAGATCTATTCTACAACTCCCTATAGCACCTATGACACCCTAACTGGTACATCTATGGCAACGCCGCACGTAGCGGGTGTAACGGCTTTAGTTTTGAATGCCAATCCGACTTTAACTCCGGCTCAAGTTGAGTACATTTTGACAACAACAGCTAATCGAAATGGGTTGACTGTATAGCATCTATCGGGTCAATGAGACAGGGGTGTAAACCCCTGCCATGGGACTACTACAGTTTTGAAAAAATAAATCAGCCCTGCTTAATTCTTAATCTTATTCACATAGCCCCACAAACTATAATCGCGACTCAGCCAACCCCGGAAAAATGCCATCTGACTCGGATCTTCTTGCACCCTTTTGTAGCGGTAAATAATTCGTTCATTAATCATTTGCAAGGCGGTATTTCTATTATTTGCCCCTTTCAGCGCTTCCTTGGTGCGCGAGTCAAAAACTCCCGTTTGTGGCAATCCTAATGCTTGCTGGAGAAAGGTAATAGAGTTATTAATACCGAAATTAACGGCGGTGTCAAACATGACGATCGCCAAAGCCGGCTGCATCGTGCCCGAGAGGCTCGAATCCCAGTAATATTTATAAATTTCTAGGAGCTCTGCTTCCGACATCTGCGTCACGTCGAGGGGCGGAAGCCCACGACTGTAGCGGTAGGCGTTGTATTCCGTTTGCAAGACGCCCCGATAAGTTCTCCCGCCCTTATCGGCAGGGTGATTGCTAAATCCGCCCTCAAAATATAGGGTGAAATAAAGAGCAGTTTGAAATAATTTCTGCCGAAAGCTGGCTGTCTGCTGCTGCTGTGCGAAAGTCTTTTGGGCAAAGGGTAAGGGGATTGCTAAGGTTAACAAGAGTATCCCCAGCAGGAGGTTTGGTTTCCACTTGATGTTATGTTGGCGCTGTATCGCTTGCTTGTCGCTCATAAATTCTCTGTGACGATCGCCCGTAATTCCGCTAAAACTGCTACTCTTCAAAATAATATAGATTCAACCTTTAACTTGATAGCACAGATAGGCCGCCAAATGAATTCCGATTTTCGCAACCAATCCGAAACACCCGAATTAGAAGATGCTGCATCGCTGACAGTCGTTGCAGAAACCTATTACTCTCAAGGCAATTTAGCAGCAGCCGTCGCTGCTTGTCGCCGAGCTCTGGAATTGCAACCGGATTGGGCGGCGGCTTACGTGACAATGGGCAATGTGCAGCAAGCAAGCGGCCAAATTGAGGAAGCGATGAGGTTTTATTCGGAGGCGATCGCTCTGAATCCCGATTTTGCTGAGGCTTATGCTAATTTGGGCAGTATGCTCTACAAACAAGGGCATTTGGTGGAGGCTATTGTCAATTACGAAAAGGCGATCGAACTTAAACCAAATTTGGCTGCTGCTTACTGGAATTTGGCAGGGGCACTGAAGCAGCAGGGGCAGCAGGATGCAGCGGTAGCATACGAGCAAAAAGCTCTCGAACTCAATCCCCACCTTGCTCAGGTAGATTTTCACTTAAATTTAGGAGATAAATTAGCGCGGCAAGGGAAGTTAGATGAGGCGGTGGCTGCATGGCAGCAGGCGATCGCATTCAAACCCGATTTAGCCGAAGCATACTGTCAAATTGGCCGAGTTTTGCGCCACCAGGGTCAATTTAAAGACGCAATACCCAACCTTCAAAAAGCCCTAGAAATTAAACCCGATTTTATTTCTGCCCACCAACATTTGTGCGGCATCCTCAGAGATACTAGCAATTTAGCTGCAGCGCGGCAAGCCGTGCACCAATACAGCCAAATGTGTGCCGAAACAGATCCAATTATGACCGCGATTTACTTCATCAGCACCTATCAAGTGTCGGGATTAAATCAAATTGCGGGCGAGCGATTTTTAGAGCTAGAGTCGTACTTGCAACAAAACTTAGAAACTGCTAGCCCGGTGGAAATTAAATCGCTTTATGCAAACTTGTTATTCAGCACACCGTATGTGCGAGATGACTTGGCAGCCAACTCAAAACTTTACAGATTAATTTCCCAAAAGTATATCGAGCAATGTATTAAACCTAATTTTTCTCAACCCGTAAATTACAGTTTCAAACCAAGTGTTCCATCCAGCAAGTTAAAAATCGGCTTTTTGTCCAATCACTTTAGCCGCCATTCTGTAGGTTGGTGCAGCGCTGACATCATTCGCGAATTGTCCGACATCACACCCCATGTGTATTTGTACGCTTCCGAAAGAATTGTTCCTGACGATCGCACTCAGCAATTTGAAACTTGGGGCAAACTGACTTTTCCGACAACCTACCCGAACGGACTTGCCAATCCCGCAGAAATTATCGACAAAATTCAGCAAGATGAACTGGACGTTTTAGTTGATTTAGATTCTCTCAGCGTACCAGTTCACGCTGACATTCTCTACCAAAAACCCGCACCAGTTTGTGTTTCTTGGCTGGGATTTGACGCCCCTTACCTATCGCCGGAAAATTACTTTCTTACAGACTGGCATTCGCACCCAGCCGGGCGGGAAAAATATTATGACGAGCAGCTAATTAGGATGCCAGATTCCTTTGTAGCGGTGTCTGGTTTTCAGAGATATGGAGTCGATCCAGTTGCATTGAGAAGGTCAAATCGGATCGGTTTAGATCAGATAGTTTACCTGTGCGTGGCACCCGGCAGAAAATTCAATTACGAGTTGGTAAAAGCCCAAATTGCGATTCTCAAACAAGTGCCAAACAGTATTTTAATTCACAAAGCTTTAGGCGATGCTGCGGTGTTTGAGGCTGCCTATCACCAAGCTTGCGAAGCAGAAAAAGTGAGCAAGCACCGCATTAAGTTTTTGCCAAGGTTTGCTACTGAGGAAGAACACAGAACTATCTATTTGCTGGCAGATGTGTTGTTAGATTGTTATCCTTACAACGGAGGAACTCACACTTTAGAGGCTTTGTGGTTTAATTTGCCAGTGGTGACTCGCACAGGAGAGCAATTTTTGTCGAGAATGGGTTATTCGTTTTTGCAGGCATTGGGAATTGAAACTGGTGTGGCTTTGTCTTGGTCGGAATATGTGGAAGTTGGTGTAAAATTGGGTAAAGAACGTGAATTGAGAAATGCAATTAAAGCACAGTTAGTGAAATCTAAACTTCCAGCCAATTTGTCCCCGCTGTGGAATCCGAAAAAGTTTGCTGGTGATATGTATGCGGTGTTTGAAAAATTAGGTAAAATAGGATAAATGCTGACTAATGACTAATGACTGATAACTGATGACTAATGACTTCAACACTGCCAACGATTAAGTTTTTAAAACAGCCGACTTCGGAAGCTTGGGTAGAACAGGCGATCGCCCATTTGGATACTATCTTATTAGACCATTCTCACTGCGAGCGGAAAGCGGCGGGAGTAGCGTTAAATTTAATGTTTCGCTACCCAGCCAGGGAAAAATTGGTGAGGATGCTAACGGCGATCGCCCGCGAAGAATTAGAGCATTTCGAGCAAGTCAACCAGCGGTTAGAAAAGCGCAGCATTGCTTTAGGCCCTTTGGCTGCACCTCCCTACGGTGCTGGTTTGTCCGCCCAAATTCGCAAGCAGGAACCCGAAAGACTTTTGGATTCTTTGTTGGTTTCTGCTTTGATAGAAGCGCGGAGTCACGAACGGTTGGGGCTGCTGGGCGATCGCTGTCCAGACGCGGAATTAGCTAAGTTTTACCGCAGTTTGATGGCTTCGGAGGCGCGCCATTACGGTGTATATTGGATTTTGGCAACAACTTATTTCGATCGGGATATTGTGATGCAGAGGTTGGAGGAATTATCATTAGTAGAGAGCGAGTTGCTGGCAAGTCTTCATCCGGAACCGAGAATTCACAGTTAAAATTTAGGTGCATTTAAAGACTGTAAGATACAAAAAATCACTAATTTTACAGTTGCTCAAGTTAAAAATTAAATATACGTTGCAACAACCAATGAAAACCCAACATCTGGATTTTTTAATTCGTTCCTGGGAAACGCGCGATCGCGCTGAGGCGTTCTATTTAATTAGGGATGTTTTAGCAGAATACGGTTTAAAATGCGAACCTCACGGGGCAGATCGAGATGTTTATGATGTAGAACTACATTATCACAATCAAGGCGGCGAATTTTGGGTAGTTGAACGGCAGGATAAAATAGTCGGTACGGCGGCTTACTATCCGATTGAGCGCGGAAATAATGCTGTGGAAATTCGCAAAATGTATATTTTGCCCGCAGCAAGGAGACAGGGTTTGGGGAAATTTTTACTGCAAGAATTGGAAAGTAAAATTATCGCTCGCGGCTTTGAGGAAATCTGGATTGAAACTGCTAGTATTCTCAAAGAAGCTGTGAGAATGTACGAAAATAGCGGATATCTACCGACAACTGGTGTGGAGACGCCAAGGTGCGATCTGGTTTACGTAAAATCTTTAGGTAGAAAAAACCTACAATAAGGTTTGTGTAAACAATGGTTAATTTACTAAGTTCCAATCAACTTTTGGCAACTTTGTTTGTTTTCGGAAGAATAGCGTTTTGGATAGGCTATCTCAAAGATCCGCTCGATCGTGCTTTTGGCCAGGGAGTTACTCTGTATCCTACTATTGCCGTACTAATTTATGATGCCTACCGCGTACTATTTTTTAATAGCTGAGGGATTTGAGAGTTTTGTGAAATAAGATAAAACTTATGCTTTCATTAGTCCTGTGCAACCCTCAAAATAGGAGAAAAACAAATGACTATCCCCACAGAAAACTCTCCTTCTCAAAATCATGCTACCAACAAATTGCTAGACGGCCCTAAAGACGCTAGATTTGTTCAGACAGTGCGGGGACTTTTAAATCCTCTGTATTATTTAGATAGTAATTATCAGCGCTACGGCGACCTTTTTACCAGCAAATTCAGCAACTTTCCGCCGCAAGTAATTATTAGCAATCCTCAAGCTATTCAAGAAATTTTTACATCCGATTCCAAACTCTTTGAATCCGGTACGGGAAACCAGATAACGCTACCTTTAGTAGGCTCCAATTCGTTATTGTTGTTAGATGGCGATCGACATTTGCAGCAGCGCAAACTTTTAATGCCACCTTTTCACGGTGAACGTATGAAAGCTTACGGACAAATCATTTGCAATACCACCGAAAAAGTAATTAATAATTGGACTCCTGGTAGCTCGGTAATCGCGCAACTAACTATGCAGGAAGTTTCATTAGGAGTAATTTTGCACGCGGTTTTCGGGCTGAGCGAAGGAGAACGCTACCAGCAAATTCAGCAACTAATGATTAATATGTTCAGCCTGTTTAGCAATCCCTTAAGCGCTAGCTTTCTGTTTATTAAGTCGTTGCAAAAAGATTTAGGTGCTTGGAGCCCTTGGGGAGGATTTCTGCGACAAAGACAGCGTTTAGATGAACTGCTTTATCAAGAAATTCGCGAACGCAAAACTCAGTCTGAACCATTGGGCGAAGACATTCTGAGCTTGTTAATTTCAGCCCTTGACGAAGCGGGGCAGCCGATGAGCGACGTTGAATTGCGGGATGAATTAATGACAATGTTATTCGCAGGACACGAAACTACAGCCACAGCTTTAGCCTGGGCTTTGTATTGGATTCACTACATCCCAGAAGTCCGTGAAAAACTGCTGCAAGAACTAAATTCTCTGGATGTCAAAAATTGCGACCCGGCGGAAATAAGTAAACTCCCATATTTGAATGCTGTCTGTTGCGAAACGCTGCGGATTTATCCGATCCTATTTTTTGCATTTCCACGCCTTCTGCAAGCTCCGATGCAGTTAATGGGTTATAATATTCCCCAAGGAATGATACTTTCTACCTGCATTTATTTGGTTCACCAGCGTCCTGATATTTACCCGGAACCTAAGCGTTTTAAACCCGAACGTTTTCTCGAACGTCAATTTTCGCCTTACGAATATTTGCCGTTTGGGGGAGGGAACCGCCGCTGTATTGGGGCGGCATTTGCAATGTTTGAAATGAAGTTAGTATTGGCGAAAGTGCTGTCACGATACTCTTTAGAACTTGCAGAAACTCGTCCGGTTTTGCCGGTACGCCGGGGTTTGACAATGGCACCGGCTGGTGGTGTGCGTTTGGTGGTAAAGGGTAGGATTTGAATCCTATCAAATCCGGTGGATCGAGCGGAGATGATATGATATCAATGCAAGGGGTTTTAATTTATTTTTTGTCGCATAGGAATTTCGATCGCAAATTCGGAACCTTCTCCCAATACAGAATTGCAAGAAAGCTTGCCGCCGTGTTTTTCTACTATAATAGAGTGCGAAATCGCCAATCCTAAGCCAGTTCCTTTGCCAATGGGTTTAGTAGTGAAAAACGGGTCAAACAAGCGCTTTTGCACATCTTCGCTCATGCCGGGGCCGCTGTCAGCTATCCATATGGCAACGCTGTTATTGTCGGTTACTTGGGTGCGAATCGTAATTGCGAGATTTTTGGTGGTTCTATTGGATGTCTTCATCTCCATTTCCAATGCGTCTAGCGCATTGCTCAACAAATTCATAAATACTTGATTTAACTGACCGGGATAACATTCAACTAATGGCAAATTACCGTATTCTTTAATCACATTAATTGTCGGGTTATCGGCTTTATGTTTCAGGCGGTTTTGCAAAATCAGCAGCGTGCTTTCGATGCCTTCGTGAATGTCAACTTGTTTTTTTTCGGCTTCGTCAAGTCTTGAGAAAGTCCGCAGGCTCAAAACTATGTCGCGGATGCGATCGGCTCCGACTTTCATAGATGCTAAAATTTTCGGTAAATCTTCAATAAGATAATCAATTTCCAAGTCATCTCTTGCATCTACAATTCTTGCGCTAGGTTGCGGGTATTCTTTCTGGTAAAGTTGCAGCATTTTTAGCAAGTTTTGAGTGTACTCGCTGGTATAGCTGAGATTGCCATAGATAAAATTAACCGGGTTGTTAATTTCGTGGGCGACACCTGCTACTAACTGTCCCAAACTAGACATTTTTTCACTTTGAATTAATTGAGTTTGGGTACGTTGGAGTTCGCGCAAAGTTTCTTCTAGCTGTTGAGTTTGAGCTTGAGCTAATCGTGCCGCTTTGCGGGTTTGGGTGTAGAGTTCAGCGTGGTCGATCGCGATCGCAATTTGAGCGACCACCGCTTGCATCAGTTCGACTTCAGAGTCGCTCCAATTTCGCACGGACAGGGTTTGATAGCAGGTAATTACCCCAATATCGCCGGCAGCAGTATGAATTGGCAGCGACAGCACGGATTGAAATTTTGAAGCCTGGAAAAGTTCGCGCAATTCTACATCTTCAAAAGTGCTGACATCATCAATTCGCAGAATTTCTCGCCGCAAAATCTGTCGCACAGCGAAACAAGATTTGTAGTCTATAAGATAAGTGCCGAGAATACTCGGCAAATCTGCATTCTTGGCTTCAAAAGTTACGTCCCAAATCGGAGGATTGTTGTTGGGGCGATACCAAGTGAAGATGCACCAATCTAGGTACATCAGATTGCGAATTTCTTGAACTGCGGTTGCTAAAATGGTATCTAAATCTAAAGAAGTGCGGATTTGGTTGGCAATTTGATTGAGCAGTTGTTCTCGCTGAGCTTGCTGTCTGAGCGCTTCTTCCGATCGCACTAAAGTTTCTTCTGCAAGTTTGCGATCCGTTAAATCTTGGAGCACGGCTTGGATGATTTTTTCATTTCCAACCTCGATGATTGTCAGCACGACTTCTGCGGGAAAATCAGTACCGTCTAAGCGCTGATGAACCCAATCAAAACGGTGCTTTCCCCGCTCAAAAGCGATCGCTATCATTTCGTTAACCAAGCTCAAAGAATCTCTGCCGTTGGGTTGGAAAAGAGGCGAGAGTTTGCCGGGGTTTTGGCCGTACAACTGTTGCGGGGTAGTACAGCCGAATAGTTTTAGGGTGGCTGTGTTGGCATCGGTGATGGCATTGTCACGTAACATAAAAACGGGCAAACTGGTTAATTCGTAGAGCGATCGAAATTTGGCTTCCGACTGCTGCAATGCGGCTTCTGTTTGCTTGCGATCGGTAATGTCGGCAACCATTGCCAAAGCACCCACATAGCGTCCCTGTTTGTCAGCCAAAGAATTAGTAGAAACCATCGCCCACAAGTCCCTGCCGTCTCGGCTACGGAACTTAAAATCGAGCTGTTCGCGAATTCCTTCACGGCGGCGTTCAAGACTGACTTGTGCGATCGCGATGCCTTCTGCATCCATGAAAGCAAATAGCGACTTCCCGATCATTTCCTCTGGAGTGCAGCCGAGCATATCGGCCATTTTTTGGTTGACAAAAGTAGTTTTACCCTCCGTATCTATCATCCAAATTCCTTCGTCGGCTGTCTCGACAATGCACCTGTATTTTTCCTCACTTTCTCTGAGGGCTTCTTCTGCTAATTGGCGAGCCGTAATATTTTGAGTCATTAGCAATCCGCCGATAATTTCTTGGCGTTCGTTTCTGACTGGCAAAGCATAACCGAGGTAAACGCGATCGCTGTAAAAAAATTCTGTAACAACTGTTTCTCCTGCCAGTGCCGCCCGATAAGTTGGCTCGAGATCGGCGCAAACATCTGGCTCGAATACTTCCCAGATTGTCTTGCCTTCCATCAATTCTTTGGAAAGCCCCACTGCTGCTAATTCTGTACCTTCTACCAGCGTGTAGCGCAGTTCTGGATCGAACAACATCACCGCGCCGTTCGGAAAGTTGCTTGCCATAGTGCGGTAAAGCTGTTCGCTTTTTCGCAGCGCAGCTTCTGCTTGTTTGCGATCGCTAATGTCAATTATGACTGCACCGATGCCGAGAGCCTCGCCATCTTTGTCTAGCAAGGGAAAATAAGAGCCTGTCAGGTGTCGGACAAACCCAGGCTTTCTGGGATTGTCACCACTCATCTCGATGTTAATTAAGGGTTGTTTTGTCCTCAAAATTTCTTCGTACAAAGGCTCTATTATGGGAGCGGTATTTGGCAATATTTCGCGTACAGTCTTGCCAATGTGTTCTGCTGGACTCAGGCAATTTATTTCTGCTAGAAATTGATTAATTTGCAGGTACCGCAGTTGGGAGTCCAAAATGCAAAGTCCCGCCGGCGCCTCCTTTAAAAAGGCATCAAATAGTGATTGTCTCTGTGCTAATTCTTGTTCTAAAGCTTTGCAAACGGTGAGATCTGTTAAATATCCCATCATCCCCACAACTTCTCCCGTGTTGTCTTTCAATAGCGAGAGCATCAGGTGCGAGGAAATTTTTTCTCCAGATTTACGACGTGTGATAACTTCAATTTCATGCTCGCCTTTCTTGTGTAGCGATTTTATGACTTCCTCTAATAAAAATTCGTGCTGTTCGGGCGGGTAAATTAGAGAAATGTGCTGTCCGATCGCCTCAGTTGCTTGATAGCCGTATAACTTTTGGCACGCTTGATTCCAAATGGTGATCGAGCCGTCCATATCTGTAGAAATTACTGCCTCGTTAATTTGGTCAATAATTTGACTTTGGAGACGTAATTTTTCTTGAGTTTGTTCCAGTTCGGAAATTTTTTCTTCGAGTAGCTTCTGAGTTTTTTCCAGTTCCGCAGTCTGCTTGGCCAGCAATTTTTCTAGATGTGAATTGCTCTGCGGCGGCGCTGATTCCAGCGGTTCGCTATTTTCATGCTGAGAACTAAAAATTTCTTCAGCGCTTAGCCAAATCGCGCACTCTCCCCCTGTTTCAATTGCCCGCTCGGAAACTCGCACGGGTACGAGATGGTTATTTTTATGTTTGTATGCTGCTTCGCACAGGTGCGTATGGCTATTTTTTACTTGACATTCTAGATATTTTTCTGGGGGCGCGCACTGTGTTTGCTGAATTTCCCAGTAGTTGAGGTGGAGAGTTTCTGCAACTGTGCGGCCGATAATACTTGCAAAAGCAGGATTTAGGTCGAGAAAAGTCCCGTCTGTCCGGCACAAGGCCAGCCCGATAGGGCTGAGTTGTAACAATTTGCGGTGGGAGCGATCGCGCTTGGCTTTTCCTAACTGGCTTTGCATCTGACCTAGCTGGACTTGGTTTATTTATTTATTTAATTATATCTTTTTACGTTCTTTATTGCTGTGACTTTTACCCTTCATTAAGCAAGAGAGAAGAAGGAAGTTCGGCAACGGATTGTATAACGGATTTAAGGGATGTAACGGATGGATGCTGAGGTTCGAGGGAAGAAGGAAGAGGTTGGATGTTGGAGGTTCGAGGGAAGTTCGGCAACGCTCCCTGTCCTGGATTTAACGGATGGATGTTGAGGAAAAAGACAGGATGGGGAAACAAAAATGAGTAAGAATCAACGGAGAGGAGGAAAGAGGGAATAAGAAGAAACCAGAAAAGTCACAAAAGAAGAAGTACAAAACTGGTACAAAGACCATTAATTTATACATGGTATCTTCCCTCCAACCTTCTTCCTTCTTCCTTCTTCCTTCTTCCTTCTTCCTTCTTCCTTCTATTAATCGCGGGCAATACCTTCGGATCGGGCGGCCAACTGCACTGCACCGGCGACAGCAATGGCAACTCTTTCGTCAAAAACAGACGGTATAATGTGCTCTTTGTCAAGCTGGGAAGGACTGACTAAAGAGGCGATCGCATAAGCTGCTTCCAAATACATAGTGGTCGTAATTGTGGCAGCTTTGCAGTCCAAAGCACCTCGAAATATGCCCGGAAATGCCAAAACATTGTTAATTTGATTCGGGTAATCGCTGCGTCCGGTTGCGATGATCGCCGCATCTTCCATAATTAATTCTGGCTGAATTTCAGGAATGGGATTTGCCATTGCAAAAACAATGGGATTTTCGGCCATCGAACGCACCATTGAGCGGGTGACTACGCCGGGGGCGCTGACGCCTAAAAATACATCGGCACCGGCGATCGCATCTTCCAAAGTACCGCTCGAAGCGACGGCAAATTCTAGTTTTTCTGGGTTCATATCCGTGCGGTCTTCGGAGAGAACGCCTTTAGAGTCGCACATGATGATGTTTTCGGCACCTGCTTTACGCAGCAAGCGGGCGATCGCAACTCCGGCCGCACCGGCGCCGTTAATCACGATACATACTTCTGCGATGGTTTTTTTGACAATTTTCAAGGCATTAATTAATGCTGCCAAACTGACAATTGCAGTGCCGTGCTGGTCGTCGTGAAAAATTGGAATATCTAAGGTTTCCCGCAATCTTGCTTCGATTTCAAAGCAGCGAGGAGAAGAAATATCTTCGAGGTTAACGCCACCAAAAACCGGGGCGATATTCTGCACTGTGCGAATAATTTCCTCGGTATCTTGGGTATTCAAACAGATAGGAAAGGCGTCAATACCTGCAAATTCTTTAAATAGCATGGCTTTGCCCTCCATGACTGGCAGTGCGGCGGCAGGGCCGAGGTTTCCCAGTCCCAAAACTGCGCTACCGTCGGTAACAATGGCAACAGTATTTTGTTTGATTGTGAGGTTATAAACTTGTTGCGGGTCGTTGGCGATCGCTGTGCAGATGCGGCCGACTCCAGGGGTGTATGCCATTGCCAAATCTGACTGGCGTTTGAGGGAAATTTTGCTAACTACGCTGATTTTTCCGCCGCGGTGCAAGTTGAAAGTGCGATCGTACACGTCGATCACTCTGATATCTGGCAGTCCTTTCACTGCTTGCACTATTTCTTCATTGTGCTCGAGACTGGAGGCATCGACGGTGATATCACGAACGGTAGTGGCACGGGTTTGCTCGATCAAGTCGATTTGACCGAAGTTGCCGCCGACAGATGCGATCGCGCTGGTGACTCTTGCCAGCATTCCCGGCTGGTTCGGCAGAGCAACCCGAATTGTTAAACTAAAGCTGGGGTTCGGTGTCAGTTTTACCATGATTCCTTGATTTCAGATTTAAGAATTTCAATCTTAGATTTTATCGCCAATGTTAGGCATAAAATTTAATAATTCAAATTTTCAACTGAAATTTTTAACAAATTCTATGAGGCTGTGATACGATCGCTGTGCACTGCCAGGGGTTTCGCTGGAAAACTGCTCTTTTTTTGAGTAAAGCTTTGCTCTGTTTCTAGCTAGTGACTCTCACACAAACAGTCTATTTTCTGTCAATTTCCTAGCGAACCGCGAATATGAAGCGCGGGGGTAAAAACGGGGTTTCTGAGGTCAACCTGCGGAACTATTATCTATTTTTGAGAATATTTCTGCTTATTCTGAACATCAGCAGATATTTCGCAAAAATTTATTTGCCAGCGATACCGCCTCATTCCTGCTGCTGTCTTTTGAAGCGAGACACCTAGGAAAGTTGATGCGGCTTTTTGGTTTCCTTAATTGGGAATGTAAAAAGTAGATGCACGGCTGTTTGAGCCGGCAGGTAAAAATCTGAGCGACTGACAAGCGGGCCTTTGATATATATTTTGTCTGCTTGTTTAATACTTGCCAAGGATTGCGAGTGCAACCTTGCAAACGCTCTAAATTACCTGCACGCTTTGCCCGATAATTCCACGGACTGTAACTAACAGACAATCTACCCCGCGCCACAGGCACAGGTTCAGCCGAACCTTGTTGAGTTGCTGGTTGCTAACTGTCAATTTTACCGATCGGCCGCAGCATCGGCCCATATAATTGTAAAGAATTTGCAAGCCAGACAATCTGGGGGAACTTTTTCTAAATCTTGCAGATCTACTGGTTGCTCTGCTTCGCTGCCGGGGGGAACTATGCACAGAGCAACTTGTCCGACTCCAGCCATGAGTTCGGCAACTCGCTCCAAAATGCTGTCCATTTTTTCCATTAGTTGCTCTGCTGCATCCAGACTCGGCGCGATGATGAAAAAGGTTTTGACTCCATCGGGACAGGGGGCAAAGCCGAGGGTACACTCTCGTAATAGTGCTTGGGTGGAGAGACTGAAACCGTCGTAGAAGCGATCGATTACTGCTTGATAAAAGGCGATTGTCAGAGAGCGATCGCCAAAAATAGGTTGAGATAACATAACTACTTCCTTTCGTAGGATTTTTGGGAGCATTGAAAAAATTTTAACATACCTTAATGTAAGCGATTTAACAAAATGATTTAGCGATCGAGATCATTGACTAGATGTGATAATTTTTAATTTGTGTAGCGATCGCAACTGTGATAAAATGTACTCTGTGCTATTACGGTCAGTGCTTTTGATCGCATCACCAGCTCAAAGCTAAGTACAAAATTTCCTAGTAGGTGAGGAGAGGAGGAGAGGACCAAAGGAAGAGAACCAGAGGGAAATTACCTAAGTAGTAATAGTATTATTGGCAAAAAGTCATTAATCTAGAGTTAAAAATAAACATCCAATCAAAATATTAAACATGAACTCGATCGCCCAACAGTTAAAAGCAAGATTTGAAAAAGCATTCACCGCTGCATTCGGCGAAAGTTATGCAGGTGCAGATCCGATGCTAGCCGCCGCCAGCAATCCCAACTTTGGGGACTTTCAGTGCAACGCGGCGATGAGTTTGGGGAAAAAGTTAGGAAAGCCCCCACGGGCGATCGCCTCAACAATTATCGAACACTTAGATATTACTGACATCTGCGAAACGCCAGAAATCGCCGGGCCCGGTTTTATCAATTTGAAGCTGAAACCGGCTTATTTGGAAGCGCAAATTAGTGCGATCGCCGGCGACTCGCGTTTGGGGATTGAACCGGCGAAAACGCCTCAGACAATCGCGATCGACTTTTCGAGTCCGAATATAGCCAAAGAAATGCACGTCGGACATTTGCGATCGACAATCATCGGAGATGCGATCGCCCGCATCCTCGAATTTCAAGGCCACGACGTACTCAGAATCAACCACATCGGCGACTGGGGCACCCAATTCGGAATGCTGATCGCATACTTGCGCGAAGTTCACCCCGAAGCCCTCACAACCGCTGACGCCCTAGACTTAGGCGATTTAGTCGCATTTTACCGCCAAGCAAAACAGCGCTTTGACACAGATGAAACCTTCAAAGAAACCGCCCGCCAAGAAGTAGTAAAACTGCAAGCCGGCGCCGAAGACACCCGCCGCGCTTGGAAATTGCTGTGCGATCAATCCCGCCGCGAGTTTCAAGTAATCTACGATTTGCTCGATATCAAATTAACCGAACGCGGCGAATCGTTTTACAATCCATTATTGCCCGCAGTAGTCGAAGATTTAACCAACTTAGGTTTGCTAGTAGAAAGTGACGGCGCGAAATGCGTTTTTGTAGACGGTTTCACCAACAAAGAAGGCGAACCACTCCCGCTAATCGTGCAGAAAACCGACGGCGGCTACAACTACGCCACAACAGATTTAGCAGCAGTGCGCTACCGCATCCACAAAGACAATGCAAAGCGCATAATTTACGTCACTGATTCGGGACAAGCAAACCATTTTGCCCAAGTATTTGCAGTAGCCAGAAAAGCAGGTTGGATTCCTGAAGATGTCGAAATTGTCCACATTCCCTTCGGTTTGGTATTGGGAGAAGACGGCAAAAAACTCAAAACTCGTTCTGGGGAAACGGTGCGGTTGCAGGATTTGTTAGATGAGGCGATCGTCCGCACGCGCGAAGATTTAGAAGAGAGATTAAAAGCCGAGGAAAGACAGGAAACTGAGGAATTTATTGCTAACGTATCTCGAACAATTGGTTTGAGTGCGGTTAAGTATGCCGATTTGAGTCAAAATCGCACCAGCAACTATGTATTTAGTTACGACAAAATGCTCGCATTGCAAGGAAATACCGCTCCATATATGCTGTATGCTTACGTGCGCGTGCAGGGAATTCGCCGCAAAGGTGAGATTAATTTTGATAATTTAGATGCTGGTGCGAAAGTAATTTTGCAATCCGATGCCGAGTTGGTATTGGCAAAGCATTTATTGCAGTTGAATGAAGTTGTAAATGCTGTGGGTGGCGATTTATTGCCGAATCGAATTTGTCAGTATTTGTTTGAATTGAGTCAAAAGTTCAATCAATTTTTTGAGCAATGTCCGGTTTTGAAAGCTGAGGAACCGTTGCGGACTTCGCGGTTGATTTTGTGCGATTTGACTGCAAGAACTTTGAAGTTGGGTTTGGAGTTGTTGGGGATTAAGGTCTTGGAAAGAATGTAAGTTTTTAACTCTTGTGAAACAGGCAAGATTCCAGGCGATGTAGGGGCGGGTTCGCTAACAATAATTGCCTGAAACCAACCATCTCGAAAACCCGCCCCGGCCTGATTACTAGAAAAAACGTTCATAATCATCGTGGTTCCCAATCCAAAACCATGTCACGGTATCTCCCTGCAAAATCCCCACTGATCGATAGCCGCGCGTGATTCTCGCAGACCAGATATTTTCTTCCTGGTTGATGCACTTGAAGTGCAAAGATCGATGAAAGGGATTTTCTAGCCAGAAACGATAAGCTTTTCTAGCTTGCTCTTTTACTCTACTGTCAAGAGAATTGTATTTTTCCCAAAAGGAAGGAAGGGTGGCAGATTTCATAACTCATTGAGTCTCATTTCCTGTGCCTTTCCTTTAGCAATTTCTTGTTTTGCGCGTTGGGCAGCAGCCACAAGTTGCGGTTGCGTTTTCTCGAAAGATTCTTCCCATTGAAGCTCATCTTTTAATTCTGCGATATACTCTTTCAAGTATTCTGCTACTTGCTGCTGTAAAGTTTCTGGCAGAGACTCCATCATCTCGATCACTGCATCAATACCTTCCCACAGTTCCGATACAGGTCTAGTTTTTCCTGTCTTTATTTCCAGCGATGCTTGCTGAAAGCTTTCTTCTGAAGATGGGAGTGCTTCTTCGTCTTCGTTAGCAAGAACGACGATCCGAACTCTGCGATCGGCAAACTTGGCTGATTGGGCGAGAATTTCTTCCCAAGTTCCTTCTAGTTCTAACAGTTCTGATGTCATTGCTTTTACTTTTTTTGAAACGCGGATTTAGTTAATTGTAACGCATCTCTAAAATAGAGCATTTACAGCTTTTTGTTAAGAATCAAGCTATCCAGAATGCCTTTAAACATTGTTACGACAATTTGGCGATCGTTATCTCTGACAAAAATATCGTAATTGGGACTTGAGTTAATTTCAATTAACCAATATGCTCCGTTTTTATCGACTGCTATGTCAAGCCCAGCATAATTAATCGCAATTTCGGCAAAAACAGGTTTAACAAAATCTTCAATCTCAGACATGAGATTGGGGTTAATTATATGTTTGGCTTTTGCACCTTCCCAGTGCAGCGGGCTTAAATTGCCCGCAAATTTAGCCTGAGATTTGTCTTTCTCGTACAGCAAAACTAGCTTTTCTTTGCAGAATACAGCCCGATATTCGTGGGCTATTTCGATATATTCTTGAGCTAGCGCCACATAGTCATAATCTTTGCTGTTGACGTTAAATATAATTTCTAGCGCTGCTTTAATTTGCTCTCTACTTTCACACAAAAAAACATTGTTGCCACCAGCACCGCGATTTCTTTTGAGAATCACCGGGAAAGCGAATTTTTTGTTGACTTCTAAAACTATTGATTCAATATCTGGGAAACTCAAATACTTTTTATACTTCTCCTCGCAGTGAGGCGAGACAAAACCGAGAGTTCGGGGAGTATTTATTTTGCCGTTTAATAGTTGATAGGTATATTCTTTGTCTTTAAAAATCTCTGCTACTGACGCGCTGTTAAATGGCGTCATGTAATTGACAAAATAATATTCTTCGCCGCCCTGTTTGAGTCTAATCAAGTTTTGGGAAGGATGCAGGATTTCGTAAGGGATATTTAATTCCTCACAAGCTGCCAGCAGGATTTCAATATTGGTTAGCATAAATGTAACTTAATTAGAAATTAATTTTAAAGATTTGAGATTCGAGAACTCGCAATCCTCAAATCTCAAATTCGAGTTCCCTCTTAACCAAACAACCGCTGCTGCCCGTTTGCCGCATCTTTCCCGGCATAAATCTCGCGCGTTCCCTTGGGAATGTAAATCCAATCAAATTCTTGCAAGCGGTTTGTTAAATTGGAAATGCTCACCCCCAATTCATCTCTCATTTTGTATAAATGCGACCACTTAGTTAAATCGCGTCCCTGTCTTTTTTCCTCCAAAATACACCGAGGCATCAACAAACAGCTTGCAAAATATTGCGCTTGCCATTCGATCGACAAAACCTTATTATCAGCACTCGCACCCCGACAAACAAATGGTTCCTCGACATCCTGGGCTGCTTTTCCTTCATTCCCTAAGTTTAATTCCAACTGTTCCACAGTGCCGTCTGCTTCGTCTTGATTGACGTGTAGCACCCAGTGGCCGATTTCGTGGGCGATCGTCGATTCGATGAACCCTGGCGGTTTTTCGAGAATCTGTTCGTTGATTTCGATTAACCGCTGCTGCGGCAAAATCCTCGCCGCGATCGCACCTTCTTCATCCGGCTCAATGCACTCCCAAACTACGCCCAAATCCAGAAAATCAGCAACCGTTGTCGCATCAAAAGGCCATCTCGGAGCAAAATTTTGCGTTTTCTGCATCTGCATCAAGATGTCATTTGCCAAACGCTCGATCGTTTCTTTGGGATAGAAGCAATACGGCTTAAAAATACTCACTATGAGGGGCCTCTCTTACGCTTCAAAAGACTGTTTGAGCCAATCTGGATTTTCTTGCATCCGGCGGAAAAGAGCCTGCATTTCCTTCGGATTCTGCTTCAGCAGCGCTTCGTACTGCTGCGGCAGCCTCCCCGCCAAGAAAATCAATTCCTCTTCGTTTATGTCTAGATTTCGCGCTAATGCTCGGATTACGTCCTCTTTTGGCGCATAATCCGCTCGATCGTTCTCCAACTTAGACAAATAAGTAAAATCCACACTTAGCATAGCAGCTAGCTCACGTTGTGAGTAAGCTTTGTCCTTGCGAGCTTGACGGATCAGTCTTCCAAATGTTTGTTCCACGGTTTTTTGCCTCCTGACAAGCATTCTAGCCTGTTTTGATGAAAAGTTCAACAAAATACTTGACTGGAAAATCAACCCGCGCTACCATAAGGTTAGTTGACGGTTTAATCAACCCGCTAAGCCTGACTGGTAGGGTTAAGGGTGCAAATTAGCCTAGCTCACACGCTGCATATAGCGTCGTCAACTGTAGAGGAGTGAGAAGCGCTGGGCGTCAAAACGCTTGTACGCAGCAAATAAGGAGGAGCAGATCGCAAATGCTGAGAACCTGGACAGACACGCATTACAAGCTCGAAGACGATGACTGGCTATACATCGCCACCCACGAAGAACAAAGCTCAGCCTCACTGGTTTGTCCCGGCTACGCGCGGGATGGCGAAGGCTTCAGCATCCACTTCACCCCAGCGCACCTAGAAACGTTAGAGCATTTGCTCGCCGCGCTGCGGATTATCAAAGCTCAACAAGAGGCGGTGCTTGAGTATACCTATCCAGAACCAAAAGCAAAAACACATCTGATTAGGTAATTGAAGTTCTGCCACGAGCAATGTACGAGATTTAACGGATTACCAACTACCAATTTCCCGTAAAGCAGCAATAAATAACTAAGGAAAAACGAACAATGACTACTAAAACACAAGAAAGACCTACATTTTCAGTATTTGGTGCCAAACCGAGCAATGCTTTGCTAGTACCAGAAATTCCGATCGCAGTACGTAACAATTGCCAGGCCGGCCAGTGGACAATTGGCGATACAGACTACGGTTCCAAGTGTTCCATGACAATCCTCAAATTCTCCAAATTCTTCGGCAGTTTAGGTCAAACTTCCCACACACTGTGGGGTCAACTGTGGTTTGTCGCAGAAAGTGGCGAATTGCCGCAAGGAGTTGTCATGGTGACATACATCAAAAACCGCAGTTTGAACGATTTTAACCGCTTGGTAGCCTCAGTTCAATCTCGCGGCGTAGAGCCTGCAACCGGGATTTTTGTTCCCGAATTTGTCAAGCATTCCGGTCAGAAACCAGACGACAGCGGAGTAGTAAAACCGATCAACTACTACAGCTTGAAATGGTCTTGGAACGAGCGGAAAGATTGGGCGGTTATCGACCAAGCGGCAGCAATTTTGTCAGATCCTAGCAATCAATCGCGGATGATTGACTTAGAAGGAACAAAAGCTATGGTGTGTTTAGATAACCTGCCGGCGCAGCAAGTTGCCTCCTTGATGGCTGCTCACGCTGGCGGTGAAAGCGATGCTATGGCTTTGAATTCTAACGGCGGTATGTCGCTACCGCCAGCGGAAGACAAATCAACTGCTGACTTGTTCTAATACTGTTGTAAAGGCGCGATTAAATCGCGCCTTTACCATAACTGTTACAACGCATAGTGAAATGAAGAAATTAACGAATCTAAAAACCCAACCCAACCTCCAAGAAAGCCGTTTGAAAGATAATCTTGAGCTGCTAGACCAAATTCGGGCAGACGCAGTTAACGACATCGAAAGTCTCACCGAAGACTTCCAACACATGACTTTAGTTGCCGAATCTGTCCAGCGGAATTACCGAGCTTTGTTAGCCGAAAATCAATTGCTAAAAGGCACACTTTTAAGTATAATAGATGAGTGCGGCTGCGGGCAAGGAAATCGGTGCGATCGCTGCTGCAAACTTCTCAAAACTCTAGCCAACGGCAATCCCGAAGAAAAACCCGATGCCGCCAGGAAATACCGAGCCATTCTCAGCCAACTCCGCAACTCACAATAACTGAAAACGTCTCACTCAAAAATCTCGAAAAGTTAGAATCAGGAGAAAAAGCATTATGACACTAGCACCTGCCAAAGATAGCAAAGCCCAAATTTTGCAAAACTTTCAGCAGATTTTAGCCGACAAAAAAAAGATCGAATCCAAAGTCGAAACCAAAGAACAATCAGCCGAAAAAGCCAAAAACAAACAAGTCCTCGAAGTCGCTTCTACCTACACAATAGACAGCATCGTTAAAGGCTTGGCAGACTTGCAATTAGATTTCGGCAGCACAATTAGCGGACTTTCCGAAAAACTGAAGGCCGAATCTTCAAAATTAGACGAATTAAAACGCGCGATCGAAATAGAAGCCGAACAATTGCAAGAGTTGCAGCAAATCAGAGTTGTAGCAGATGCCCTCCACATTTTAACTCAAGAGCACCGAGAAAAATTGACCCTGCTGGAACAAAACGCTGCTAACCAACGCGAAATTCTTGAAAAAGACATGACCCAAAAACGCAAGGTTTGGGAAAAAGAACAGCAAGAATTTGAGGCAGCAGTTCAAGAAGAGACTGCACTCATAACTAAAAAGCGCCAGGAAGAAACAGCCGATTATCAATACGAATTACAGCGCAATCGCAAAATCGAAACCGACCAATACGAAGAAACGAAGCGTAAACTAGAACGGCATTTGCAAGAATCCACCCGCGAAAAAGAAAAAAATTGGGTGGAACGGGAAAAAGTCCTCAGTGACAATCAAGCGGAGTTTGAAGAGAATCAAAGAAAAGCCGCCGGATTTGAAGAAGAACTCAAACAGGCTTATGTCAAAGCCAAAGAAGAAGCAATTCAAGAAGTTTCCCGCGAAGCTAAAGTCAAGGCAGATTTAGTGGAGAAAGAATGGGAAGGAAGCAAGCAGGGATATGAATTGAAAATCCAATCTCTACAGCAGACAATTGGACGCCAAACCGAACAAATCGCCGAAATTTCCGCGCAACTGCAAGCCACGATGAAGCAAGCGCAAGATTTGGCAATGAAAGCTTTTGCCAGCAAAGCTTAAAACCCAGTAAGGTGTGTAATGCCCACCTTACGAAAAAATGACAGCAATTTTCCCAACTATTAAGGAATGAAAAGTCATGAACAAAAGAGTTAGCGACAAAAGTACCAAGGCTGAAATTTTAGAAGCGTACAAGGAAGCAGCGCAAGAAAAAGCGCAGTTAGAATTGCAAATCCAACAGCTAAATGCTTCCCAAAAGCAAACAGCCGTCCCCGAAAAACCTATTGTGGAGGCACCAAAACCAATGGCTTTAATTCCAAATAAACAAAAAATGCAGTCCACAATTGATAATTTGATTTTGCTGCAATTTAGCTTTGGTGGCGCTGTCAGCGAGTTGTCTGAAAAATTAACTTCAGAAGCTGCTAAAGTCGAAGAATTGCGGCGCACTGTGGGCGAGGAAATTCAACAACTGCAAGAGTTGCACAGTTTAGAAGATGTTGCCGAAGATACGCTGGACAATTTAATTCAACTGTACGAAGAAAATGCGAAAACTTTTGCGGGCGAACTCAGCGAACAGCGTGAAACTGTTGAACAGGAATTGTTGGAACTGCGGCTAGCTTGGGAAAAAGAGCAGGAACTCCAAAAGTTGGCCGTTAAAGGACGTAATGAGAATGAGCAAAAAAATCGCGATCGGGATGAAGAGTTGTATGATTATGATTTGAATCTTCAGCGAAATCTGGACATAGAAGAATACCAACAGCGCCAGAAAAGGCTGTATCAAGAAATCGAAGAGTTTCAGCAAGAACAGGAGAAGCAGTGGGCGGAACGCGAAAATTCAATTTCGGAACGGGAAAAACTTTATGCTGAGGTGAAGGCGAAGGTAGAAGCTTTCCCGAAAGAACTGGAAGCTAATATCAAGAACGGGAAAGATAATGGTCGCAATATTGGTAATTACCAAGCTAAAGTTAAGGCTGATTTGTTGGCTAAAGATGTGGAAGGGCAAAAGCAAAATTATGAACTGCAAATTCAAGGGATGTTGCAGACAATTCAAAATCAAGATGAGCGCATTGCTAGCTTGTCGAAACAACTGGATTCTGCTTTGAAACAGGTTCAAGATTTGGCGGTGAAGGCGATTGAGGGCTCATCGAATTTGAGCTCTTTCCAAGCAGTGAGGGAAATTGCGATCGAACAAGCGAAGACTCAACAGAAAAATAAGTAGATCGGACTCGGCGGTTGAAAGAGACTGTGGGCGAATTTAAAAATGGTTTTACCCTTCACCCCTAAAAATAGTGGCTCTGGACTAAAAATTTAATTAACCATATAGCTATTAAGTAGTCAGAGCGAAACCCAATGCTGTATTCCAGATGTGAGGGGTAACACTCTTGGCGAATTCGCCCACAGTCTCTTTCTATCACCGAATCCCTCGCCTGCCGTTAATCAAGGTTAGTATAGGATTTGGCGGCGATCGATACTACAATGCCATTAAACGCCGCATCGCTTCTGTCTGAAATGCTACACGAGTTGGAAATAATGACAGATCCGTGGCAAGATTAAGGGAATGTTAAGTTATGCGACGCTTTCGCAAACAAGATTTCCCGCTGAAACTTTCCCCCTAACCCACCTTCCCCATTAGGAACCCACCCATCTATGATTCCCAACCATTCCTTCGCGGCTGACGAGCATTCTAGCAAACCCGACAAGCCCGAGGAAGCTTGTGGCGTTTTCGGTATCTACGCACCGGGTGAAGATGTCGCCAAGTTGACCTACTTCGGTTTGTATGCCCTGCAGCACCGAGGTCAGGAATCAGCAGGAATTGCTACCTTTGACGGTGAAAAAGTCCACCTGCACAAAGATATGGGACTGGTTTCCCAAGTCTTCAACGAATCGAGTTTAGGTCACTTGCCTGGTAACTTAGCCGTAGGGCACACTCGCTACTCTACTACCGGCTCGTCGCGCGTGGTCAACGCTCAGCCTGTGGTTGTCGAAACTCGTTTGGGAAGTCTGGCGCTAGCACATAACGGGAATCTTGTCAATACCAAAGAATTGCGCGAAGAGTTGCTGTCTCGGAATTGTGAGTTTGTCAGCACGACGGATTCAGAGGCGATCGCCGTGGCGATCGGTTCCGAGGTAGACAAGGGCAAAGACTGGCTGGAAGGAGCGATCAGCGCCTTTGCTATGTGCCAAGGAGCCTTTAGTTTGACCATCGCCACGCCCAAAGGCGTGATGGGAGTCCGCGACCCCCACGGCGTCCGACCGCTGGTAATTGGCATCCTACCCACAACTCCGGTACGATACGTTTTAGCCTCGGAAACTTGTGGTTTGGATATTATCGGTGCTGAATTTTTGCGGGACGTAGAACCGGGAGAATTAGTTTGGATTACAGAGGAAGGTATGGCTTCCTTCCACTGGAGTCAGCAGCAAAAGCGCAAACTTTGCATCTTTGAAATGATCTATTTTGCTCGACCCGACAGCCAAATGGAAGGTGAAAGTTTGTACAGCTACCGACTGCGGATCGGGCGTTTGTTGGCAGCAGAATCTCCGGCTGAGGCTGATATAGTCATCGGCGTTCCTGATTCTGGAATCCCGGCGGCGATCGGCTTTTCTCAAGCTTCCGGCATTCCTTACGCCGAAGGATTGATTAAAAACCGCTACGTCGGGCGCACTTTTATTCAGCCGACTCAGACAATGCGGGAGTCAGGAATTCGCATGAAACTCAACCCTCTCAAAGATGTGTTGGAAGGAAAGCGAGTAATTATTATCGATGATTCGATCGTGCGCGGCACTACCAGTCGCAAAATAGTCAAAGCCTTGCGGGATGCGGGCGCGACCGCAGTTCACATGAGAATTTCTTCGCCGCCGGTGACTCATCCTTGTTTCTACGGGATCGACACCGACAATCAAGATCAGTTGATTGCTGCTACTAAGTCAGTCGCAGAAATCGGCGCCCAAATTGGGGTTGATTCTTTGGCTTTCTTGAGTTGGGATGGAATGCTGAAGGCGACTAACGAAGACCCGATGAGTTTTTGTTCGGCCTGTTTCACTGGTGATTATCCGATCGACGTTCCAGAAGTGGTAAAACGATCTAAGCTCATATTAGAAAAAGCTGGAACCTAGAAAATCAAAAAGCGGGAAAGCGATCGTCCGTCACTTTCCCCAATTTATGGATTTTCAAGTTTTTCTGGTAAGTCATTGCCAGAATGTGTGTAGAAATGTTACATTAACTTAGCTTTAGCAGTTCTTGCAGAATTTGTGAAGAGTAGTGAACAGTCGGTTGGGTAGAACTTGTGTGAAACCCAACACTGGGATTTTAGATTGGAGATTGCAGATTTGAGATTTGAGATCTGTCCTTCAATCTAAAATCGCCAATCTAAAATCGATGGTTTTTTCCTACACTCTCGTTCACAATTGCTGCTCGAAACGCTGTATGCTACCTGCAGACTGGAGGTAGTTCCTCCAGATGTCCACTCTCAGATGGAAGTCGCATTTCGCACCAACAACGGGCACATGAGATTTTTTCAGATAACAGGGTCGATCGCACTAATTTTTCCCACACAAGTATTCCACAAGCCAACTTGCTTGAGAATCGCGGACGGGCTGTTCATGCGAACTAAAGAACTTTAGAAACCCTTGCAGAGTAAAAATATGGCTCCTTGCAGGTTGAATGTTACCTCACCTGCATAGGGAGGGATACAACCCCCCGACTCATGTCAGGGAGAGCCAAAAAATTTAGATATTAGTTAAGCCCCCAAATTAATCTGTGGAGTGAATCTAAAATCTAAAATCTAAAATCTAAAATCGATTGACTGTTACAAGGCGGAATGCGGTTTCTCAAGTCAGCTTAAATCGGAAACTTCGTGCAATCAAATACTGTTCTCAATCCCGCGAGCAATCAAGGCTCATCCTCTCGTACAGCAGAGTTACCTTTTACTCTTCAAGATATCAAGGCAGCCATTCCAGCCCACTGTTTTGAGCCCTCGGCATGGAAATCTCTGGCTTATTTCTTTTTAGATATTGGCATCATCGCAGGTTTGTATGCGATCGCCTACACCGTCGATTCCTGGCTGTTTTACCCAATCTTTTGGTTGATGCAGGGAACCATGTTTTGGGCATTGTTTGTAGTGGGCCACGACTGCGGACACGGTTCATTTTCTAAGAGCAAATGGCTCAACAACCTGATCGGACACCTCTCCCACGCTCCAATTCTCGTGCCCTTCCACGGTTGGCGGATTAGTCACAGAACCCACCACGCAAATACAGGCAGCTTAGATAACGATGAAAGCTGGTATCCGGTATCGGAGAGCAAATACAATCAAATGCCTTGGTACGAAAAGTTGGGACGCTTTTATTTGATGTTATTTGCCTATCCAATTTATCTATTTCGGCGATCGCCCGATCGGGCAGGTTCTCACTTCATGCCCGGTAGCCCGATTTTCCGTCCGTCCGAAAAATGGGATGTGTTGACGAGTTCCGCATCCTTGGTACTGATGGTAGGCTTTTTAGGCGCGCTAACCTATCAGTTTGGTTGGCTGTTTTTACTCAAGTTCTACTTGGTTCCCTATGTAGTATTCGTGATGTGGCTGGATTTGGTAACATTCCTCCACCACACAGAAGCCGATATTCCTTGGTATCGCGGTAAAGATTGGTCTTTCTTGAAAGGTGCATTGTCTACGATCGATCGCGACTACGGAATCATCAATTCCATCCATCACGATATCGGCACCCACGTAGCCCACCACATTTTCTCGACCATGCCGCACTATCACTTGAAGGAAGCAACGGAAGCCATCAAGCCAGTGTTGGGCGATTATTATCGCAAGTCAACCGAGCCAATTTGGAAGAGCTTTATTCGCTCTTACTGGGATTGTCATTTTGTCTCCGATACAGGTTCTGGAGTTTACTACGAATCACCTAACAGTCGGCGATCTGCTGAAGTTAAGTAGTTTAAATAAACAATAGAATACGTAAAAACTCGGCTTCTTAAAGAAACCGGGTTTTTCTTTTTTGCGCGTGTTTGATAATAAGATGTTCCACATCAGGAGGGGTGACAAGCCGCCCCAAACCCAGAGGTCTCTTCTTTGTGGAACAGGCCGGAAAGCCTGTTAGGAAAAAATGTATCAGCCACTGCTTTTTACCCCAAATATCCGGGATAGCCGACAGTTTTTTTATTTAAGGCTGCGATTTTTCCAAAGCTTGTATTACTACTTCAGCCTTTGCAGTCCAACCAATAATACCCCCTTGGGCGCGAATCATATCGATCGCACTCTGTTTAAACTGCGGAAAGTAGCTGGCTGTAGCATCCTCAACGAGTAAACATTCAAACCCCCGATCGTTAGCCTCACGCATAGTTGTTTGAACGCAAACCTCAGTCGTAACTCCAGTAAAAATTAGGTTAGTAATCCCTTTTTCACGAAGTATTAATTCCAAATTAGTGTGATAAAAAGCGCCCTTACCTGGTTTATTAATTACTATTTCATCAGGCTTAGGTGTCAATTCTGAGATAATTGAATTGCCAGGTTCACCCAAAATTAAAATTCGTCCCATTGGGCCTCGATCGCCAATTTTTAGTTGACTTTGACCCCGCTTTTGCTTAGATAAAGGACAATCAGAAAGGTCAGGTTGATGACCTTCAATAGTGTGAACAATCGGGAGATGGCGGTCGCGAAATACCTCTAACAACTGCTTTACCGTTGGTACAATCGCCCGTAGTTGGCTGACATCATTGCCTAAAGCTTCACCAAATCCCCCAAGCTCCAAAAAATCTCGCTGCATATCTATGATAACCAAAGCCACACCGCCAGAGACGGGCAGTTCATAATCATAAGGTTGGGCAGATATTAAGACCATATTGATATAGGTTTTTCCCAAATTACTAGGACTATGCAGCCAGCTTGGCTGACAACACTGTGGTTACTGTTAGGGGGGTTAATGACAAAAGTTCCGGCTTGGTGTTCGCCATTCTGGTCAGTTTGCGATCCAGTTAGTACATAAATATGTTCAAAACCAGTATGCGTGTGCCTTGGGACACTTGCTCCCGGCTCATACCGCAGTAGAGCAGCAGCCGATCCACTTTCGTTGTCACCATAAAGTCGGTAGATTTCCACTCCATCACGAAATGGTTGCCAAGCCAACTCATTCTGCCACGTCGCGATATTAGGTAAATCCTTAAGGAGCAACGTTTGCTTCAGTAATTCAGTCATTAGACATCTCCAAAAATTAAAGGTGCGCGATCTGGAAACCTTGTAGAGACGTTGTATACAACGTCTCTACTTTTTTGGAAAAGTCTATTAATGTCCTGCCATACTCTTACCAATCTGAGCAAAATCTGCATCTGCGATCGCACTTTCATAAGTAAAATTCCCGCCACTGATTACCAAAACCCGATCGGACAATTTCAGCAATTCATCTAAATCTTCGCTCACCAGCAACACAGCTACTCCTCGGTTGCGAGCCTCAATAATCTGACCGTGAATGTACTCCACAGCAGCAAAATCAAGACCAAAGCAAGGATTCGCGGCAATTAGTAACTTAATATGTTCGGCCGAGAGTTCCCGCGCTAGCACTGTGCGCTGTACATTTCCGCCCGACAGATTGCCAACAGGTGTATCTGGCGAAGGCGTTTTTATT
This sequence comes from Microcoleus sp. Pol1C5, assembly GCF_036701115.1. Lineage (NCBI taxonomy): Bacteria > Bacillati > Cyanobacteriota > Cyanophyceae > Oscillatoriales > Microcoleaceae > Microcoleus > Microcoleus sp. Pol1C5. Next base: position 27,755 of record NZ_JAUBQE010000018.1, read on the forward strand.
TTGAAAGTATTAATTAAGTTCTTAGCCGCCTGCCTAATTTCTTTCAGGATGAGTAAGATATTTGCTTTAGCTTGAGGAGGGCGGTCAAACGTCCGCAGGGCTAAATTTTCTGCCACACTCATGTGTGGCACACAAGCATTATGAAGGGGTTCTTCTGGTAGTGCAAAGACCTGATGTTTAAACATCTCGGCTCGTGTTGCTGTATAAACTTCGCCATTGACCAGTACAGATCCACTTGTAGCAGAACGCTGACCTGCCAATACTTCTACCAGTTCCCGCTGACCATTGCCAGAGATACCTGCAATCCCAACAATTTCGCCGCTGTGAACTGTGAGGTTTACTCCTGTCAATACCTCCAGACCGTTGTCTTTATTGGCATGAAGGTCTTGGACTTGAAGTACAGGGATAGTCGTTGGGGGGGCTGTCTTTTCAACTGGTTTCGGTTCGCGCCTTTCACCCATCATCATTTCAGACATATCCGAGACAGTCAGATCCTTTACCAAACCCTGACCTGCAAACTTCCCTTTACGCAGCACCGTGATGCTATCGCAAAACGCCATCACTTCCCGGAATTTGTGGCTGATAATTAACACGCTTAATCTTCCGGCAGTAACTTCTGCACGCAGTAAACCTAAAACCTCATCGGCTTCCTGCGGAGTAAGCACCGAAGTGGGTTCGTCCAGAATCAAAATCCGACTCTGAAGATATATCTGTTTAAGAATTTCTAGCTTTTGTTTTTCCCCCGCAGCTAATTGAAAGACCGGGGTATCTAGAGGAACTCGGAAAGGAGCAGTTTTCATAAAAGCCTTTAACAGCTCGTACTCGGCTTTCCAATTAATCAAATTGGGGCTATCAAAGCGGGACAAAACCAGATTTTCAGCTACCGTCATCGCAGGCACAGAAGTGAAGTGCTGGTAAACCATGCCAATGCCGTACTTATGAGCATCGCGAGGACTTGCGATCGCACTTTCCTGCCCATCAATCAACACTTTGCCTGAAGTAGGAGTATAGAAACCCATCACACATTTAACAAGGGTACTTTTGCCTGCTCCGTTCTCGCCCAGCAAAGCATGAAACGTCCCTGGTTTTAGCGTCATCGAGAAGTTATCAAGTGCAGTCATCGTGCCAAACCGCTTAGTCATGTTAACCACCTCTAGTTCTGGTGGTTGAATAAAGTTTTGAATTTGGAATTTAGACTGGTGAATTTCCAGTGCGGATTTTCGATCTATAGAATCAGTTACTTCCGTCATGTTTTTGTCTCCCTTGTAAAGTTTCCAGCTTATCGGCTACTTATGAGATGTAAATTTTTAGTGAGAGCGCCCGGAGCATTCCACTCTTTAAATTATTAATCTCACCTCTAGTAATATCTGCCTTCTTATCTGCGTCCATCTGCGTTCATCTGTTGTCATCTGCGGTTAAAATTTAACCCATGATTCCTACCGATAAAGTTTCACATCACTCTTAAACTCCCGTTCCCACCTAACATAATATAACTTGACTTTTTGCTCAAAATTCATCATTTAAAGCTTTGATAAATGCTTCTGAATCAGCAACCGTTCCAAACACTCCTCCCTGCATCTGGATCATCTTAAGTGCCGCCAAATGATTGCCATAATCTGTTGCGCCTGTACAGTCAGATAAAAGCAAACATTCATAACCGCGATCGTTTGCATCTCGCATTGTGGTATGCACACAGACATCGGTTGTAATGCCAGCCAAAACAATATTTTGAATGCCTTTGCGTTTCAGTAACAGATCTAGATCCGTGGCATAAAACGAACCTTTTCCAGGCTTGTCAATCACCGCTTCCCCAGGCAAAGGCGCGAGTTCTGGAATAATTTCCCACCCTGCTTCACCTCGAACTAGAATTCTGCCGCAGGGTCCAGGATCGCCAATTCCGGCGTTAATTTGACGCGATCGCCACTGCTTGTTTTCTGGTAAATCTGCTAAATCGGGGCGGTGTCCTTCGCGGGTGTGCATGATATGGAAGTGCTTCGCCCGTGCGACTTCTAAGACTCGCTTGATTGGCTCAATAGGAGCGCGAGTCAGTGACAAGTCGTAGCCCATCTTATCAACATATCCACCAATGCCGCAGAAATCAATTTGCATATCAATTATCAGCAGCACCGTATTTTCTGGGCGCAAATCCCCATTGTAAGGATAAGGATATGGTTCAGCTTCTACAAAACGTCCCATGTTTATCTTCCTTGCGACAAATTCCTGTTTTACGTGCTAGTTCCTAAAGATCCAGGGGCGCCTGTCAAAGTTCGTTTTGGCGAACAAGTAATAATCATGATCGCCAGCGTCAGGAGGTAGGGCGAGGCATTAAATAAGTAGTAATAGGAATCCACTCCTACTGATTGCAAAGCAGGCCCGATCGCCTGTGCTCCCCCAAACAGCAACGAGGCGTACAAGCACTGAACTGGGTTCCAACGAGCGAAAATTACCAGCGCTACCGCCATGAGTCCTTGACCGCTAGAGATGCGTTCTGTCCAACTACCGGGGTAGTAAAGAGATAAATAAGCACCACCAATTCCAGCTAAGAAACTGCCTGCGATAATGCAGAGCATCCGAACTTTATTAATGGAGATTCCCATTGCTTTGGCAGCATCGGGACTATCTCCAACTGCACGAATAAATAACCCCCAGCGAGTTGATTTAAAGAACCACTGCATTAGAGGGGCGATCGCTACACCTAACAAAAATAGGGGACAAATTTGTAGCGCTGATTGCACAGGAGGCAGATGACTCCAAGCACCCAGAGGGAAACTAGGCAACTGGGGGGCACTTGGTTGAATAAAAGGTTTGCCAAAAAAGAAAGCAATGCCGCTACCAAAAATAATCATGGCGATGCCTACGGCAATGTCGTTTACTTTTGGTTGCACGCACAGCCAAGCGTGGATTAAACCTAGTACCATGCCAGCTAGACCAGCGGCTAAAACACCTAACCAAGGCGATCCAGTCTGATAAGAAATAGCATAGGCACTCATCGCACCCGTTAACAGTGTCCCTTCTAACCCCAAATTAATCTTGCCGCTTTTTTCAGTCAGGCATTCGCCCAAACTGACGAACAGAAACGGAGCGCTACCCCGCAAAGTTCCTGCCAAGATACCCAAAGGTACTCCCCACCAACCTAATACTTCTGCTGCCATTGTGGATTCCTCCGATGTGAGATTTTGGCTTAACGTATTGCTTAGTTAGACAGTGGCTACTGATGGCTGCTCGCTAGAAGGTGGCTGCTGAGGGCTATCGGTTGACCGTTGTTTGAAAAATGGCAAACGTCCGTAGAGCGATTCGCTATACAGAACCACCAAAAAGACCAATCCTTGGAACACTAAAACCGTTGCATCTGGCAGTCCGTGTGCCCGTTGCAAGATGCCACCACTAGCAAGAATGCCGCCCAGCAGAATTGCCACAATAGTCGCAGCAAGAGGGTTGTGTCGAGCAATGAATGCGACTAAGATACCGCTGTAGCCATAGTTAGCATTAAGTGATTCGTTAGCTCGACCATGCACGGCTGCGACTTCCACCATGCCTGCCAAACCCGCACAAGAGCCAGCTAAGAAACAGATTGCCATTGTCAACTTGCCCACAGGAAGTCCGGCAATTCGAGCAGCGCGGATGTTACCTCCTGCTGTTCTAGCTGCAAAGCCGAAGGTAGTGCGCTGGATCAGGAAGTAAGCGATCGCACAAGCAACCAACCCATAAATTAGACCGTAGTGAACGCGGGTTCCTGGAATATTTCCTAACATATTCACATCAGGAATCGGGTAACTAGAAATTTTATTGACACTGCTGGGGTCACGCATCACGCCGCCGACTAAATGATTCAGCAGGGCGATCGCAATATAGTTCAACAACAAGCTGCTAATTGTCTCATTCACTGCCCGGTAATAGCGCAAAGCTCCCACTGCACCAATCCATAGACCTCCACAGACAATTCCTGCCAGCGCCATTGCAATTTGAACTAACGTCGGCGGTGCAGAAGATAAAGCCAGTCCAGCGGCGACAGCCCCCAGACCCCCAACTACTAAAGCGCCTTCGTTGCCGATAATCACCAATCCCAAACGGGCAGGCAAAGCCGTGCACAAGGAACTCAACATCAACGGTGCAGCCCTGATCAGAGTGTTTTGGAATGAATGCCAACTGCCAAACGCTGCTTTGTAGATTGAGGCATAGACAGCAAAGGGATTAGATCCAGCTACCGCACAAAAAATTCCAAACAATACCAATGAGAAGAGGATAGCGGCGATCGGGATACAAACCGCTTCCAAAGTTGTACGCCAGTTTTGACGGTTAATCATCATCAGAATAAAAGATGAATTACTAAGAAAATGATGAGTGTTGAATTAAAAACTTGCTTGTATAGCAGTTGCCGACGGGGGTGAAATACTTTCTTAGCGAAAGGAAGGGGTATGTAGGGGCAAACCTGCACGCCCCTACTAAGCTAATCAGCGTTTAAGTTGTCCGCTATACAATGTTGAATGCACATCAGCTAATTAACTCGTAACTTTGCCGATGACGCCTGATGCCAGCCAATTCATCTTTTCTAGTTCTGCGTCTTGCTGCTTGAAATCCTTACCTTCAGCAATCACAACTTTCCCGGTGTTATCTTTTATTTCCCCCTTATAAATCACCATGCTGCCATCAAGAAACTTACTCTTAGCAGCATCTGCATCCTTTTTCGCTTCAGCCGTTACAGTGCTGCCGTAGGGCGATAGCTTCAAAAAGCCATCCTTCAAGCCACCGCGTACTAAATGGGGAATGCCTCCGTTCATCAGCGTCTTGCCAGCTTGAAGCATTTCAGCATACTTAGAATAGACATTCGTCCAGTCCCACTCGGCACCTGTTAAATATCCTTTGGGCGCAAGTTGGGCTTGACTTGCATGGTAGCCAGTACAGAAAATGCCTCGTTTCTCAGCCGTTTCCATCACTACTTTGGGGCTATCTACGTGACAGGTAATTACATCAACACCCTGGTCAGCCATACTATTAGCAGCATCAGCTTCTTTAACAGGCAAAGACCAATCTCCTGTAAAAATCACCTGAGTTGTAACTTCTGGCTTAATGCTACGTGCCCCTAATGTAAAGCTATTGATATTGCGTAATACTTGGGGTATGGGTTTAGCAGCAATAAATCCTAATTTTCCGGTTTTGGAAGCGTGGGCGGCAACAATGCCTGCCACGTACTCAGCCTCATCAATGTAGCCAAAATAGCTGCCAACGTTATTTGGATGCTTACCTTCCTGATAAAGTCCACCGCAGTGAAAGAATTGTACCTCCGGGTAATCCTTTGCCAGTTTCAGAATATGGGGGTCAAAGTACCCGAAGGAGGTAGGGAACAGAACTGTTGCCCCATCTTGTTCGATCATGTTCCTCATGGTTTCTTGTACCGAGGTAGTTTCAGGAACATTTGCTTCCTCTACAGTTTTTACCCAAGCTAATTTAGAAACCCCAGCGTTCCCTTCGGCTTGGGCTTGATTGTAGCCGTAGTCATCTTTGGGGCCAACATAAATAAATCCCATCACAATTGGCTTATCTTTGCCAGCCGAGTTTGCTTGAACCTCTTTAGCAGGAGTACATCCAGTCCAAAGGCGCGATGTGACTGCAAACGCTGTAGTAGATAAAATCCCGCGAATTACTTGACGCCGAGGTATAAACAATGACTTTTTGGTACTCATTCTCTATGTTCTCACTAAAAGTCTTTAAGAAGAATTCCTAGCTAAGCTTTAACGCTTATACTTGCTGGTAATTGCTAGATCTTCACGCTAAATTTCTCAGGTTTTAGTCTAGCTATTCAACAATGAGATTAAATGCGTCAATAACTATTCACATTCAAATCACATCTTGAATTTAATGTAAAAAATACATGGTGAACTCAAACTAATTCTTAGATAAAATTAGTTGTTGGTTGAAATGTTATCTTAGGAAAGTCGAAGAACCTAAAAATCAATGACGTTTATCTTATACCAATTACTTTTAGTAGTAACTTTTTTTATAAAAACTTAATAATATTAGCCAAATTCTCTCCCAAAAAGTTCGCTAGAAACAAAATTAAACAATAATGTTCACCACAAACAAAAATTATTTTTGAGTTCGGGCACGTCACTAGCTTTTCAGTCTTGGACGCCAGGTAAAAATAAGTCCAGGCTGAATCAAAAACAACAGAAATCGATGTTACAAAATCCGAAAAACTGTTATTGATTTCTAATAACAGTCAATAAGAGGTATTTTATGTCTGAACAACCTAGTTTTCCCATCCCAGAAACTGCCCAAGCCGATCGAGCAACAGGGCGTTACATTATTACTTTCCGCGAAGATGCGGTGACAGAAGGGTTAGCCCTCCTAAGTGACCAAGCTGGCATCACGGGACTGGCAAATGCTGCCGATTTCCCCGACTCGGCTCTAGAGTTCAGCCAATTTGAAGGAGCAGGGGGAGCGGTGTTCCTAACTCTCGGTGTCGCCGTCGTCTCCTTAGACGAAGGGGGTTTTAGCAGCATCATGACATCAGCGGGAGAGGATTCTGCCATCAGGGCGATCGCCCTGATGGCAGGTTCTCACTTCATGCCCGGTAGCCCGATTTTCCGTCCGTCCGAAAAATGGGATGTGTTGACGAGTTCCGCATCCTTGGTACTGATGGTAGGCTTTTTAGGCGCGCTAACCTATCAGTTTGGTTGGCTGTTTTTACTCAAGTTCTACTTGGTTCCCTATGTAGTATTCGTGATGTGGCTGGATTTGGTAACATTCCTCCACCACACAGAAGCCGATATTCCTTGGTATCGCGGTAAAGATTGGTCTTTCTTGAAAGGTGCATTGTCTACGATCGATCGCGACTACGGAATCATCAATTCCATCCATCACGATATCGGCACCCACGTAGCCCACCACATTTTCTCGACCATGCCGCACTATCACTTGAAGGAAGCAACGGAAGCCATCAAGCCAGTGTTGGGCGATTATTATCGCAAGTCAACCGAGCCAATTTGGAAGAGCTTTATTCGCTCTTACTGGGATTGTCATTTTGTCTCCGATACAGGTTCTGGAGTTTACTACGAATCACCTAACAGTCGGCGATCGAATTGAGGCGCGCAAGTTAACTTAAAACTCTTTCGACTCAAAAACCAGGTTTTCTTGCAAAACCGGGTTTCTTGTATTTACAGCAGATTGCAAGAACGATATTCACCAACAATTTCGACGCCATCTTTTTTGAGCGGCGAGTTTGGTAAATCCGCCACGGGTGGAACTTTTGACTCTTGTTGTCACCCCGTCAGCCCTGTCTGGGTTTCCGGCGGGGTTGTCATCTCGCCTGGTGGGATGGGCCGAAGAACCCGTTTCAGCTAGAATAAATGCAAGATATCACAAGACTAATTTAGAGGTGCTGTAAGGCGATGACTGTGGAAGAAGCACTGAGAATTTTAGATACAGCGATCGCGCCAACTTCCCTCAGCAACATCCAAGAGCTCGTATTTCGTAAATCTTGGGAAGGGCTATCTTATTTAGATATTGCTGATAGCGCTGACTATGACGCTAGTTATATCAAAGATGTGGGTTACAAGTTATGGCAACTACTCACTACTGCACTTGGAGAAAAGGTTACTAAAAGCAATCTTCAAGCAGTTATAGGGCGGCGATCGCGTCAGGTACCCGTAGAATCATCCAGCACACAGATACAAAAAATACCGCCGCTGCAACAGCAAATTCAACAACAAGAATTTTCTACACACCGCCACTGGGGAGAAATCGTTGATGTCTCGACATTCTACGGTCGAAATCAGGAATTAGCAAGACTGCAGCAATGGATTGTTAGCGACTCCTGCCGTTTGGTTGCCTTAGTAGGAATGGGGGGAATTGGCAAAACCTCATTGGCTGCAAAAGTAGCGATCGCACTTCAAAACAACTTTGACTTCCTGATTTGGCAATCCTTACGCAATGCGCCACCAATTGAGGATGTATTGTTAAATTTGATTCAAATTATTTCCGAGCAACAAGAAACGGCAATCCCGACATCATTGGCGGCTCAAATCTCTCAACTGATGGGATATTTACGTTCGTCGCACTGTCTTTTGATACTCGATAATATTGAGACAATTATAGGCAGTAACGATGACGCAACATTCCCTGGTCGAATAGAACAATATCGAGAAGGTTACGAGGGATATGGGGAACTTCTCAGACGAATTGGCAGCGAATACCATTCCAGTTGTCTTGTTTTAACAAGTCGGGAAAAACCCACAACTTTGATGCCGTTGGAAGGCGAAACCTCACCTGTGCGAACCTTACCCTTAATCGGGTTAGGTTCCCTGGAAGTGCAAGAAATTTTTCAAGCCAACGGCTGTTTTTCCGAAACAGAAACCGATTGGATAAATTTAACTCAACATTATTGCGGTAATCCCCTGGCGCTCAAAATTGTCTCGACAACCGTGCGAGATTTATTTGATGGCAATATTACCAACTTTCTGGAGCATGGAGCCCTCGCTTTCGGAGATATAAATATTCTGCTAGATGGGCAATTTAATCGTTTGTCAGACTTGGAAAAGCAGATCGTGTATTGGCTGGCGATCGATCGAGAATGGATAACGCTTGCTGAGTTGCGGGCGGATTTTGTTTCCATCCCTTCACAATCTAAATTGCTGGATGCTTTGTTGTCCCTGAGAGGGCGATCGCTGATTGAAAATAATGCCGGAAAATTCACCTTACAACCTGTGGTGATGGAGTATATTACCGAACAGTTAATCGAGAGATTTAAGCGGGAAATTCAGTCGCAAAATCTAGATTTATTCGTTACCCATGCCCTGATTAAAGCCGAGGCTAAAGATTACATCCGGGAAAGCCAAATTCGCTTGATTTTAGCACCCCTGGCTGAGCGACTAATGGGCGAATACCGCTCTAATAAAGAGGTTGAATATCAACTTAATGAGGTTTTGTTTCGGCTGCGATCGCAATTCCCTAACTCAGTTGGGTATGCTGGGGGAAATATGATTAATCTGTTGCGCCAACTGAAAATAGAGTTAAGTGGCTATGATTTCTCGTACTTGAGTATCTGGCAAGCTTATCTGATTGGTACGAACTTGCATCGAGTTAACTTTGCCAATTCCGATCTGTCTAAATCAGTCTTTACCAGTAATTCAAATGGGGCTATGTCTGTTGCCTTTAGCTTTGATGGAAAATTGTTGGCAGTCGGCAATGCGGATGCTAAGATTCGAGTTTGCCGAACCCAAGATTATCGAGAATTTCTCACCTGTGAAGGACACACCAGTTGGATCGCTCGTGTTGCTTTCAGTCCCAACAATCAAACTTTAGCAAGTGCCTCTTTTGACCATACCGTCAAGTTATGGGATTTGGCTACGGGTGAGTGTATTCAAACATTAACAGAGCATACCGGATGGGCGGATTCTGTTGTATTTAGTCCCGACGGTAGAACCTTAGCTAGTGGTAGTTGGGACTGCACAATTAAGTTGTGGGATGTGGCAACGGGTGAATGTTTAAAGACGCTTCAGGGACATACCAATTTTGTAACGTCGGTGATTTTTAGTCCCGACGGTCAACTTTTGGCGACTTGTAGTTACGACCAAACTATAAAATTGTGGCTGCTTGAAACAGGGGAAATTATTAACACATTGCAAGGGCATACACACATCATTCGGTCGATTGCTTTTAGTCCAGATAATCAAACTTTGGTCAGCGGCAGTTGGGATGGTACTGTTCGCTTGTGGGAGATTTCTACAGGACAATGTTTAAAGATTCTGCGGGGACATACCGATCCTGTTGCAGGAGTGGCATTTAGTCCCGATGGTTGTGCGATCGCTAGTGCCAGTTATGATTGCACGGTTCGACTCTGGGATGTTGGGACAGGGCAGTGTTTCAAAATTATGCAGAAACACTGCGGTTGGATCTGGTCGATCGCATTTCACCCCCAAGGTCATACTCTGGCAAGTGGTAGCTTAGATTGCAGCGTCACCCTCTGGAATCGGGAAACAGGAGAATCATTCAGGACGCTGCATGGCTACAGCGCTGGGATTAAATCGCTTGCCTTTAGTCCAAATGGGCAGTTCTTAGCCAGCGGTAGCGATGACACAACACTCAAATTATGGGATGTGCAATCTGGTGAGTGTAGCAAAACACTGCAAGGACATACAAATTGGGTTTGGTGCGTTGCCTTCAGTCCAGATGGTCAAACCCTTGCTAGCAGCAGTAATCGTGGCATTATCTGCTTGTGGGATGTCGCTACAGGTCAATTGCTGCGGATCGTGCAGGGGAGTACAAGCATTCCGAATGTCGTGTTTGCCATTGGCTTCAGTCCAGACGGTCGCACATTGGCAAGTAGCGATAATGCTCATACTCTCCGATTATGGAACGTTCAGACTGGTGAATGCTGCCAAATTCTGTCAGATAATTGTCGTGCTTGGTCAATTGCTTTCAGTCCAGATGGCACAATTTTAGCCAGTGGCAGCGACGATCGACTGGTGAGATTGTGGGATGTGCGTTCTGGGGAATGTTTCAAAACCCTTTCAGGTCATACCAGTTTGCTGTTTTCGGTTGCTTTTAGCCCAGATGGAAAGATTTTGGCAAGTAGCGGTGACGATAAAACGATAAAACTGTGGGAAGTTGAGTCGGGAAAATGTCTGAAAACCTTGCCAGGTCACGCAGCTTTAATTTGGTGTCTGCGGTTTAGTTTAGATGGTCGCATTTTGGTCAGCGGCAGTCACGATAAAACAATCAAGTTGTGGGATGTGCGTTCTGGAGAATGTGTTAAAACCATCCAGAACTATACATCTGAAGTTTGGGCGATCGCAATTTCTCCCGATGGTAAAACCCTAGCCAGTGGCAGCGCTGATGGAGCTATTAATCTGTGGGAGATGGAGACGGGAGAATCTGTCGGAAATATGCGATCGCCTAGGCTTTACGAAGGCATGAATATTGCAGGTGTCACGGGTCTAACCGATGCTCAAATATCAACACTTAAGGCGCTCGGAGCAGTGGAGATTGGGCATAGTCATTAGTCATATCATGTGCGCCTAATTAATGTCCCACTGCTGCTAAGGATTTTGGCATCGATCGCTTAGAAACCGCAGAGATCGATGGTAGTTTCACCCGATCGGACTCTCCAATCGCCCGGTCAGTCCATGTGCCCGATCGAATCGCCTCCCATAACGCGATCGTTGCCGGTTCTGGTTCGGTGGCTAATTCTTGTTCTAAAGCCTGACAGCAGCGATCGTATTGCTTCAAAGCAGCCGTGCGCCGCCCGCACTGTGCCAAAATCCGCATCAAAGATTGATGGGCTGATTCATTCCAGGGTTCGAGTTGCAACTGCCGTTGCACGTAATGTTGTGCTTTTTGATAGTTATGCTGGTGTTCGTAGTGTGTGACAAGTGCTGCACAAGCGTTGACAACAAATTCATGGAAGCGTTGGCGATTCAGCATCACCCACGCTTCAAAGGCTTCGCTATCTGGGAGTTGAATTTGATCGAGAAACGCTCCCCGATACAAAGCAATTGCTTGTTCTAAATCAGACACGCATTCTGGGTCAAGTTCAGCATCCGAATGGGAATGTTGACTGTGGCGATCGAGCAATTGAGTCAATATAGCGACATCAAACGTATGCTCGATTGTAGGATTAAACTGAATCGTGTTGCGCGTGGTGAGAAATAGCGGTGAGTCAACCGTCGAATCTCCTAGCAGATGACGGAGCGTGCATAAGGCTTTGCGAAGATTGCTGCGAGCGTTTGACTCGCACTGATCTGACCACAACAGCGCAGCCAGACGATCGCGGTGATGGGGATAGTTTGATTCGATCGCTAAATAGGCAAACAGCGCCCGCACTTTTTCATAGGGGAAATTCAGGATTGGCTGCCCATTCACCATTACCTGCATCGGTCCGAGCAATGCTAACGCTAAACAAGTCATAATATTGTGCCTCCTACAAAAACTTAATTGAGTGAGTAGTTTGTGATTTGGGTCAATTCCCAGAACTTAAATTGTGCTTTTGAGTCAGTTCTCTTTGCTTGAAATACCAATTCTAAAAACTCTTGCTACAATCTGCATCTTGGGCTTTCTTTAAGGCAATCAACCTACTATTTTTACGGCGTTGCATGAGTTTTGGAAAATAGTATTAGTATCAGGGGGTTTGTTTGACCTCATAAACCCAAGTTAAACCAATGCACTGACAATGCCAGCCAGAAAAAGCCTGAAAAAGTCGTATGTATTCATTCAGGATCTGAGAAAGTACCCACAGGGGCTCTTCTGTTTCATTCTGTGTTGGGGCCGCGCCCCCGTGCCGGCCCCGGGGCTGGTGAAACGCCGATTAAATTGTCTGTGGGGGGGGTAGGCAAAGAAAGGCACTACAAGAGTCTAAATTGCGGTTTTTCCGAGAATGAAACAGAAGAGCCCACGGGGGTTATCGACCAAAAGTTACACCGTGGACTTCGATCTAGTTCTAATTTACTGATGAGTAGATTTGAGTAGGTTTTTATAAGCGGTACTGAGGAAAAAGATGATATTTATAAAATTGCTGAGTTTGGCAATGAGAGCCAAAACAGTAAAGCCAGAAATTTTTACCAATTCACGATAAATTCACGCTGCTATGGACGATGGGTAGACGATGCCTTGTTAGGGTCTACACATGACTGGATTAACAAGAAACAGGAGCAATATTATGTCTATTACTGGTACTGAAGGAAACGATTTTCTGCTGGGAACGTCTGGACCAGAATCCATTTTCGGTAAAGGAGGGAATGATACCCTCTCTGGACTGAATGGTGATGATAACCTGTCGGGCGGTCTTGGCAATGATACTCTGTTGGGCGGTCGTGGCAACGATATACTCGATGGAGGTCCGGGTAATGACTTTTTGCAAGGGACGACTGGAGAAGTAATCAATGGAGAAAAAGACCGTCTTGTGGGTCGGGACGGCGGAGCAGATCGGTTTATATTGGGCGACAGTTCTGGTGTCTTCTACCGTGGCTTCGATAGTTTCGCGACGATTCGAGATTTCAATCATTTCGATGGCGACAAAATCGTTCTGAAGGGTAAAGCATCTGATTACAAACTGCAAACAGTGAATGCTGTTGATATGACGATTCGCTCGGCCAGCGACAACAACCTGATTGCCGTCCTGGAAAACCCCACAAATTTCTCCTTGGGCGTTGATGTCACATTTGTTTGAACGGAATTAAGTCATTCTTGCTTAAATATCAAAGTCTTTAACTAGACAACCAAAGCTCGCACAGGCGGGCTTTTTTTTTGACATATGGGGGGCAGCGCCTTTGACACGGAGATTCTCTTAAACGGAAACCGGATTGCTGTTGTTCAAGACACGATCAATGTGCCTAATTCCTCTTTTATTAGCGTTTAGGATTCCGAGCGAAATAAAGCATCCGTACTCTTTTGAGTCGTGTATGCGTTACGCCATTAACGCACCCACATAAACGCGTTTTGTAGGGGCAATCCCCCGTGGTTGCCCCTATTTCTAGGATGGTTGCATCATTCCTGACCGATTACCAATTACCAATTATTACTTGAAATTATTAACTTTTCAGGCTAATAGCAGTTGTAATTGTCCAAGCATCCACCAACAGCAGCAGCAGCGTACAGAAGAGCAAAATAAGATACATCCAAGGCTGCGACAAAGGACGGACATCTCTAGTATCAATACCTGTTTTTGCTTCCACCAAACCGACTAATTTAGCAAATCCAGCCACCCGCATTGGCAACAAATAACCTTCACCCGAATGACTCAAAAAATAGTAAACTAAACCTCCTTGACCGGTCGATCGAGGTTTGAGAGCTTTTACCTCAGTCCAAGGTAGCGACCAACCCTTGCGAAACCAACGCGGAAACCAGTTGGGATATGTGACTTCAATCCCTTCCTCGCTCAAAATTACCCTTTCACTGAGCACGCCGTAGAGGCCCACAGCCCCGACAAAAATTGCCGCCCAGAGTGCCGCCGGGGGAACCGGTGCTTGGGTTACTTCCGACAAAAAGGGCAAGGGAATTGTCAGGGCTGTGTACAAGCTCAACAGCGTGATTCTAATCAGGGGAGAAAGCCGGAATATCGCCGGCTCAAATACTGGGGCAGAAGATGGGGAAGAGGCGATCGGTTCTACTGACATGGCTGAAATTCGAGAAGCTGTTTAATGATATTTTTGCACAGCTTTCCGACCCGCCAACAAAACTCAGGGAAATAGAAAAAACCGGACAATCTTTGCTATCGGGAGTTTTGATCTAAAATTCATTTCACAAACTTTGATTCTTAACTGTTGAGTTTTTACCACTTTGCTGAAGTTGGAATTTTGAGCGCGGAGTTATCAATTCACTGACAATTTATAACTCAAAACTCACAACTCCGATTAATCGACGGCGGTTAGTGCCGGTACAGTCAAAGGTTCTGAGATTTCTCGGGATTTGGCGCGGCCGGCCATTGCTGCTCGATCGCCCTGAACTGCCTCTGGGGATCTGCTAGGATTGACGTTTGAATAGGGGCCTTCGTTAATCTGCAAGCGATCGCAAGGAATTTTATCCGACAAAATTGCACTGGCCATCATCCCGGTGTGAATTTCCAATGCTGCCGCCGGCATCGCTTCAAACACTAAGCGCTGTCCGGGAAACACCACTCGTTCAAAGTACCAGTTAGGAATGTTGGCGATGCGAGCAATCTGAATCTGACTGGTGGCGTTGACGTAGCAGCACAGAATCTTGCTGTCGGTGTCTGAGGGTAGGGGGTCAAGAATTTGAGCCATAACTGCTGAGGGAGCCTTGCCTAAAAGTTTTAGTTATCTTCTCAGGCTAACACTAGGCGATCCCAGCCTACTGTAAAGCCGACTACCAACTCCCTAACACATTAGAGAGCGATCGTACCTAACTTAAACTCTAACTGGATAAATATGGTTTTTTTGACTCTGCGCTGGGATTTTCAGTCAAAATACGCTGTATTGACTTAAAAATTAGCTTTTTTCTGCTGCTGTCGCCGATCGACACCAACAAGCTCGGCCTTGAACCCAATAGAAAAATTTAAGAATATTTAATGTCAAATTGCGAAAATTAGATAGATTGTAAAGTTATATTAAAAGAATATTAACATAGCTGAAAAAGTTCCACTTTAGGATATGGCAATCATGGAAAACCGAGAAAACCGAGTCCTGTACGTCCGCCTCCCTTGCAATCCTATTTTCCCGATCGGAGTTGTCTATCTTTCGGATCACGTACACAAGCTGTTTCCTAATGTCGAACAGCGCATTTTTGATTTAGGTGCCGTACCCCCCCTGGATTTCGCTAAAGCTTTAGATGCCAGCATAGACGAGTTTAAGCCGACTCTGCTGGTTTTCTCTTGGCGGGACATTCAAATTTATGCGCCCGTGGGCGGCAGGGGCGGCAACCCGTTGCAAAATGCCTTCGAGTTTTACTACGCCAAAAATCCGCTGATCAAGTTCCGGGGAGCACTCGGAGGACTGCGTTTAGCCGCGTCTTACTACACCGAACTCTGGCGCAATTTGGGACTGATTAAGCGCGGATTGAAGCGGGCCCGGAAATACCGCCCCGAAGCTCGTGCAGTGGTCGGTGGCGGTGCTGTGAGCGTGTTTTACGAGCAGTTGGGACGCAGTTTGCCGACGGGAACTGTGGTTTCGGTGGGAGAAGGCGAAGCTTTGCTGGAGAAGTTAATTAAGGGCGAAGATTTGACCGAGGAAAGATGTTATGTGGTGGGAGAAACTGTGCCGCGGGATCGGCTAATTCACGAAAAGCCAGCCAACATCGAGAAAACTGCTTGCGACTATAACTACATCGAAACCATTTGGCCGGAATTTTCCTATTATCTACAGGATATGGACTTCTACGTCGGAGTCCAAACCAAACGCGGCTGTCCTCATAATTGCTGTTACTGCATTTATACGGTGATTGAAGGCAAGCAAGTGCGGATCAATCCGGCGGATGAGGTGGTGGCGGAGATTCGGCAATTGTACGATCGAGGTATCCGCAATTTCTGGTTTACCGACGCTCAATTTATCCCAGCACGCAAATTCATCGACGATGCAGTTGAATTATTGCAAAAAATCATCGCCGCCGGCATGGACGACATACACTGGGCCGCTTATATCCGTGCGGACAATCTCACACCAGAATTGTGCGATTTGATGGTAAAAACGGGGATGAATTACTTTGAAATCGGCATCACCAGCGGTTCCCAGGAACTGGTTCGGAAAATGCGGATGGGCTACAACTTGCGAGTAGTTTTAGAGAATTGCCGCGATTTAAAAGCGGCCGGTTACAACGACGTGGTTTCCGTAAATTACTCGTTTAACGTCATTGACGAAACCTTTGAAACCATCCGGCAAACTATTGCTTATCACCGAGAATTAGAGCGGATTTTCGGAGCGGATAAAGTAGAACCCGCTATTTTCTTTATCGGGTTGCAGCCGCACACAATTTTGGAAGAATACGCCTTTAAACAGGAGATTCTGCAACCTGGTTACGATCCCATGAGTTTGATGCCTTGGACAGCGCGCAAATTGCTGTGGAATCCAGAGCCTTTGGGTTCGTTTTTCGGACAGATTTGTTTAGAAGCTTGGCAGCGGAATTCCAATGATTTCGGCCGCGAAGTGATGGCAATTTTGGAGGAAAAACTCGGCTGTGCGGATTTGGAAGAGGCATTAACCGCGCCTGTGGAAATCAAAGACAAACAGTTGGCAGCAGTTAATTAATTACGAGGTTCGCAGTCAGGACGACGGTTATTTAAAAAATGGGAAATAGGAGGAAAAATGTATCTTCTGTTTCCCTTTTTATTATTCACTAAATAGCTAACCGCAAATAAACATTACCCTGTAACTGAGTCAGTTCGCGATCGCCTGGGAGGCGAGAAACCCGGTTTCTAGGAAAATCAAAGGTTTAGTAACGAGAAATATATGAAGAAACCCGGTTTCTCAGATCAGCGTGAACAAGTCATAAAATCTTAAAAATGTCATAAATGCAAGAGATTGCTTTCCTTCGATCGCATTGACATACTTATGTATTTTCACTGGTGTAGGGTGCACAGCTCGCACCTTACTTAAACCGACAGTGTACCGTGTTCCTGCACCTTTCACCTCTGATATTAAATATTATTAATATCCAGCAAAGATCGCTTAAGATGTAATTATATAGTTAAAACCAGGAGTGACAAGATGTTTTATAAAGATAGAGTTAAGGGCATTAAAGGAGTAGGTCTAGTTATAGCAGGCATTAGTGCGATTCCCTTCGGCATAGCTTCGCTTCACGGCTTTTTGACAGCCTCAGCAGAAGCAACTGCACTAAATCAACCGATTGGCAAAGTTCAGGCGATCGCACCCAACACTTTGGGCAATAATCAACCGCTGCAAATTGCTCAATTTGAGGGGTGTCCGAGGGCCGAAATGGTGCAATTTTTCGCAACGCCCAACTTTTCTATATACATTTGCAAAACCCAGGAAGGCGATATTTTTTACCGCGGCCTCAGCAAAATAAATGGCACCCAAATCAATGTAATGCAAGTAACTACAGGTGATGACGGAAGTTATGAAGCGACGAACGGCAATATTATCTATTCGATTAACCCCGAACGCCTGCAAGTCCGGCAGAATGGTAAGGTAATATTAACCGAAGCTGTCATCAAGTAACACTAACTGTTATTTAATGAGAAATTCACTAAATTTAGGGTGTATTTTATTTAAGTTAAAAATTCAAGAGCAGCAAAAACATATTGATTCCTTAATAATGAAACAGAATCTGTGGTAAAGCTGATAAAATTGACTAACTTTTTTTCAAATATCTCTCAATCAAGACGATCGCCACTATATCATCTACCGGCCGCGGCGGAGTCCGCATCCCCTGGGGAATCAAGCGAGAAATTCCCGTCGGAGGGTACATTTCCCAGTAGCGTTCCTTGGCTTCCAAACTGCTGAACCTCTCGTCAACCCGAACAATTTCGATTTCCGGCGACAAACTCTGCGTCAGTTTTTGTTTCCAACTCTTAGAAGTCGTTTGATCTCCCATCACTAATAACTCAATGGGAAACTGTTCGCACAAAGATTGAATAGTAGATATCGCTGCTTCCGACAGCACAACTTGATGGTAGCAGACCTTCTTATCTCTACCCATTACAGCTATGCCGCATTTGTCTTTACCGGGATCGAAACCTAAAATCATAGCCAGTTACCCATTATTAATTACCAAGTTTATTTTTTAATTTTCAAGTCTCCTGGGCCTTGTGTTTGTTGTCCGGTGCGGAAAACAACGGCTCCGTTTTCAAGAGCAACTAAATCTATTTTAAGCGGGCCGGCGATGTAAGTGATATCTGTGGCGATCGCCTGAACGTCCAGCGGCTTGTCGTACTGCTGCAATCGCTCGATAAAACCAGCTAAAGTTTCAATCTGATTGTCGGCCACTTGAACTCTACCGCCGACAACACCGATGAGGCGAGCGCGAAATTGACAAGCTTCTATTAATTGCAGCAACTGCTGTCGCACCTGTTCGTCGGTTAAAGTCACCGGATCGATAGCAACCCCTGCAATGACATCTCCAGCGCGGAACACAACTCGATTGATTTCTGCTTCTGCAAATACCTTAATTACCTTTTCTTCCCGCAGGTAATTAGCGCCGGCGACAATCCGCACCACGTAGTCTTGACCGTCTTTAATTTGACTAATGAGTTGATCGATTTCTGCTTTAGTAATTTGAATAACCTGCTCCCTAACCTTTCTATTTTCCGGCTGCATGAGTCCGACGGTGGTTTTATTTGCTTCTTGCAAAAGCCGATCGATCGCGCGACTCGCCATACCGGGTTCAATAATGCGAACGACGCCAGCAGCTAAAATTTGACCGCGCCTGATGGCAACTGTACCCTCGCGGATTGCCTGAAAATCGCGTTCCAAAACTTGCACTTGCTGCTGCAATAAAGTTTGTTGCTGTTCGAGTTGAGCTTGTTGCTGTGCCAAGGTTTCTAAGAGTGCTTCCCTCTCGGCAATTACTTTGTCGCGCTCGACAATAGTTCGATCGCGCTCGGCCAGATTTTGCACCCGCTGGGCAATTTCCTTGTCCCGCTGGGCAATTAGTTCGTTGCGATCGACAATTTCCTTGTCCCGCTGGGCAATTTCTGCGTCTCGCTTGGCAATTTCTCGATCGCGCTGGGCAATTTGAGTTTTTACCTGCTCGATTAACTGTTGGCGTTCCTCTTGCAGTTGGGCGATTTCCGCTCCTAAAGTCGTTTTTTGAGCAGAAACTGTTTTCAATTGGTTCTCGGTGCGATCGAGCTGAGCTTGTGTAGTCGATCGGGCCGTTTGAACCAGTTTCAATTGTTCTTCGGTGCGGGATTTAGCTGCTTCCACGCTGCTGAGCTGTTCTTCTGTCTCGGATTTAGCCGCTTCTACCTGACTTAACTGCTGTTCAGTTTTAGACTTGGCTGCTTGCACGCTGTTGAGCTGGGCCCGCAGCGAGTTTAATTTTGTTTGGGTCCGAGCTTGCTCGGCATTAGCGGCTTGGAGGGATTGATTAATTTGCTCTAAATTCGCTCTAGCTTGCGCTTGAGCGACTCTGGCTTGAGCTAATTCAGTTTCAACTCGATTTTTTTCTTGAGTGGCCTGGTTGATTTCTCTGCGGGCGTTGTTAAGCCTTTTTTGAATCTCGTCTATTCTAAAAACTCCCGTTCGCAGTGGCTTGCTAGTCGCAAACAAAATGCCCAGAGTCAGTGCTGACAGGATGCTGCCAGCCATCACTGTCACAACAACAGCAGTATCGCGGGGGCGAAGTTTGAATAAACTCAACCTTGCCTTGCCGACTTTCGTCCCAAGGCGATCGCTGACAGTGGCGATCACACCCCCCAACACTAAAATTACAAATACCAGGATGTATCCAGCAGTCATTCCGATTTTAGATTTTGGATTTTGGATTTTGGATTGAATCTAAAATCCAAAATCCAAAATCCCATACTTTCTCGGCATCAAGTGAATTGCTGGCTTAAGGCCACCGGGTTGTGGACTGTGATCTTTTTCTTGTGGATCGAGATCATGGTTTCTTGTCTGAGATCCCCGAGCAAACGAGTCACAGTTACCCGTGTCGAGCCGATCGCTTCGGCGATCGCCTGGTGGGACAGCTTCAAATCTATCGTAATCCCCTCTGTACCGGGCACGCCAAAATCCCGGCACAGAATCAGCAAAAAGCTGACGAGTCTCGAACCCATATCTCGGTGCGCCAGCGTTTCAATCATCATCTCGGTTTGCAAAATCCGAGACGACAGTCCCCGCAGCATCACCATCGACAGTTCCGGGTCTTCCTTGAGCGCTTTCTCGACTTGTTCGATCGGCAGCGAGATCAATTCGACCGGCGTAAAGGCTACCGCGTGGTAAAACCTGTCCGATCGGTGTCCCGTAATCAGAGACAGCACCCCAAATACGCTGTTTTCGCGCAGGAGGGCGACTGTAATTTCTTCCCCTGCTTCGTACACCCTGGAGAGCTTCACAGCACCTCTAATGAGAACGTAGACGCGCTCAGCCGGGTCTCCAGGGAAAAAAATTGTCTTGCCCCGTTCAAAGGTTTCCACAATGGGTGGAAACGCCCCGCCGCTGATTTGGCGGAACACGGCTGCTAGCGGTCTATCATGCGTCACGACTAGATCCTTTGTACTAATCAATACTTTATAACTTGCCGATTAACCTTTATTGAGTAAATATACAGCCCAACCTCCAATATCCAAGGATTCGGTTACTTCCATCTAATGTTAAGGTAAACACGCACTGTATGATTAAATCTAGCCCTTCTCTTAACTTTTTCAATTCCGCCCCCATGTAGCTCCACAGCAAAATTAATATCAATTGTGTCTCAATTGTGTCTCAATTGTGTCTGAATCAGTTAAAGCTGAATCAGTTGTGTCTAAACTGGCGGGGTTGTCGCAGAGAGCCAATGAGAACGGTGCTAGTTGCTTCTAGAAGAAATACAGATGATAGATTTGACCGGAAAAAATGCTCTTGTTACGGGCATTGCCAACAATCGCTCGATCGCGTGGGGTATCGCTCAGCAGCTCCACAAAGCTGGGGCCAACCTCGGCATAACTTTTTTGAAGGACGAGAAAGGCAAGCACGAGCGCAAAGTCGCTGAACTGGTGGAACCGCTCAATCCCAGTCTGTATTTGCCCTGCAATGTCCAAGACGAGAGCGAAATTGAGTCTACTTTTCAAACCATCGCCGAAAAATGGGGCAAGTTAGATGTCCTGATCCACTGTCTGGCTTTTGCCGGCAAGGACGAGTTGTCGGGAGATTTCACCAACACTTCGCGCCAAGGTTTCTCCAATGCTTTGGATATTAGCGCTTACTCGCTGGTACGGCTTTGTGCAGCAGCTAAACCGCTGATGGCCGAGGGTGGCAGTATTGTGACGCTGACTTATTTGGGCGGTGTCCGGGTAGTTCCTAATTATAATGTGATGGGAATTGCTAAAGCAGCTTTGGAAATGAATGTTCGCTATCTGGCAGCAGAACTGGGCCCGTTAAATATTCGGGTAAATGCGATTTCTTCGGGTCCAATTCGGACTCTGGCTTCGTCAGCAGTTGGCGGTATTCTGGACATGATCCACCACGTTGAGGAAGTGGCGCCACTGCGGCGGACGGTGACTCAGCAGGAAGTAGGAAATGCTGCGGCTTTTCTGTGCAGCAATCTCGCTAGCGGGATTACGGGTCAAGTTTTGTATGTCGATGCTGGTTACGAAATCATGGGAATGTAATAGCTTGTAAACAGTTGACAGTTGACAGTTGACAGCGAAGTTTTTAGACAGTTAACTGTTGACAACAAGATTTGCAAACAGTCAACTGTCAATAACTGTCCGTTGTCCGCTACAAAAGTGTTAATCCCAAATTACTAATTAATTCTAATGAATGACCCATTGCAAATTATGGAAATAATCGATCGCCCTTCTGTACCTCCTGCAACTTCAGTTCAACCAGCTAGGGCCGCCTTGGTGAAACGCACGACACTGGAAACGGATGTGACTGCTAGCCTCAATCTCGACGGTGTAGGAACTTGCAAGGCGTCTACGGGGATTCCGTTTTTAGACCATATGTTGCACCAGATTGCTTCTCACGGATTGATCGATTTGGACGTGCAGGCGATCGGTGATTTGGAGATTGATGACCACCACACGAACGAAGATGTAGGAATTACGTTGGGCCAAGCGCTAGCAAAAGCTGTCGGGGATCGATCGGGCATTTCTCGCTTCGGACATTTCATCGCACCTTTGGACGAAGCTTTAATTGAAGTAGTGCTAGATTTTTCGGGACGGCCTCACTTAAGTTACAGCTTGGAAATTCCCAACCAGCGGATCGGCACTTACGATACTGAATTAGTGAGAGAGTTTTTTTCGGCGGTGGTGAACCACACTCAAATGACACTGCACATTCGGCAGTTGCAGGGCGGAAATTCTCATCACATTGTAGAAGCGGCATTTAAGGCATTTGCGCGAGCTCTGCGGATGGCGGTAGAAATCGATCCGCGGCGCGCCAGTCGGATTCCGAGTTCTAAAGGGGTTTTGTAGTTTGGGGTTTGCAGTAGCGCTTCTGGGCTACTGCAAAGCTGTAAATCAAAATATATCTGCTATATAAGACATCTCCAAAATAGTAATATGCTGTGGTAAAAGAACATAAGAGACGTTTTTTTTACACAGAAAAATGAGCGACATTTTGAATTATATTAAAAAGAATCATAAAGAAATACAGCGATTAATTGGTGTAGAATATGAACAGTTACAACAATTGCTCCAAAATGCCTAACCTGGACTTCCCCCGTACAAATGTAATAAAATATCTAAAACATTTACCAATTATAGGTTTCAATTGTTGAGTGAAAAAACTATACCCAAGTTAAAGCAATACCCGTTTTGGCGATCGCGCAGAACGCAATAGATTCAATATAATTGGCGTAAGCTTGCAGGCGTGAATAACCTACATGGCTAAAGAAATTTTACTCAACAATGGAAACTTTTGCAATGATAGGCTTTTGAGCCTATGTAAGTATATTTGCAGGGGGAAGTCCAGTTTAATACGTTCAACAGATGCAATTACATTTGAGGCTTTTATCATCCTAGAACTCGTACAAAAATTAGGGAAAGCGGGTTGTTTAGTGATGGATAAGTGTACTATTCATACCGGAGAATAATTAGAAAAAGCCATCTTAAAAAGGGGCAAAGTTAATATACTTATCGCCCTACTCGCCGGACTTCTCCCCAATTTAAAATTTATGGTGAAAACTTAAAAATATTCTGCGTTCTATCAAGACGAGTAATTATCAAGATTTAGCAAAAGCACTGTTGGTTTCCATTTAATGCAGTTACAGAGCGAAAATATTTGGAATTGGTTTACTCACTGCCGTTATTGTACCTCATCTTTATGAGAAAGGCTATATATTATTTCTAATGGGATTTAGACATTTTCTAGCCCCTTAAAGACCTGAAAAGCTGTCTAGGTAAGGGAAAGATTTTGATGCCCCGTCATAGCTGAAATCCTTGTCAGTTCTAGACTGAACTCAATTCAAGCTCAAACCATTTACCTGTGTTAGTTTGCAGCCATTTTTGATGTAATTTTTCTCTAAGTCGCGTTAGCGAATTAGCGCATCTGTAGCCGACAACCAAGTCTGATCGTGCATCAAACCCGGTTTCAGACCACACGTAAGCCCAGGACTATAATTGTCACACTTGCGTGCAGGACTGTTCAATTTAACTGGGGCGATCGTCACTAAGTTCAATCATTCCGCAAGGCTGCGATCGGATCTAAGCGAGCCGCATTCCGAGCCGGCAATACTCCAGCTAACAACCCGACGGTAAAAGACAGCCCAAAACCGGCTGCGATCGACCATACAGAAACCACAAACGGAAATTTGAACGCTGTCGAAGCCCCAAATGCGATCGCAACTCCCAACCCAATACCCGCCGTTCCCCCCACCGTGGAAACTAAAATAGATTCCGCCATAAATTGAATCAGAATTGCTGCATTAGTAGCGCCTACGGCTTTACGAATTCCGATTTCCTTAGTGCGTTCCACAACAGACACCAACATAATATTAGCAATACCGATGCCGCCAACCACCAAAGAAATTCCGGCGATCGCTCCCACCATAACCGTAAATAAACCTATCACATTGCTGAAAGTATTAACGATCTCCGCTTGATTGACAACTCGAAAATCATCCGGTTGTGGCGGATAAATATTGTGGCGCAAGCGCATGATATTTTCTACTTGAAATTGAGCATCCGCTAAATCAGCTTCGCCGGCAGTTTCCAACCAAAAACCAGAGATCGCAATCCCCGCTAAAGAATTTCTCCCCACAATCCGCGAAGACATATTTTTGAGGGGAATATACACTCGATCGTCCTGATCGGTTCCCCCTACAGACCCCTTGCTTTCCATCACTCCAATGACCTTGTAGCGGTTTCCCTGAATGCGAATATCGGAGGATAGCGGATTAGCTCCGGCTCCAAAAAGTTCGTCCCGCACCTTAGAACCGAGGACAACTACTGGCTCAGCAGCATTCAATTCATCCTCGTTAAAAAACCGTCCTTGTTGAGGTTGAATGTTCTTGACATCGGGATAATTTAAATCCGTTCCCAAAATAGCAGTAAATGAATTTTGTCCGCCATAAACGACTTGCACTTGCCGCTGCAAATAAGCCGAAATTGCCTTAACAGCAGGAGCTTGTTTGCCGATCGCCTTTGCGTCATCCCAAGTAAGGGTAGTAGCAGAACCGCTTCCCTGACTGACACCGCCCGATCGCGCAGCGCCGGATAACACCAACAGCACATTTGTGCCCAAAGCCTTTAACTGTTCTTCAGTTGATTTTTGTACTCCCTGTCCCACCGAAGTAATAGCAATTACCGAAGATATCCCAATAATTACGCCCAGCATAGTTAAACTGGTACGCAATTTGTTATTCCACAGCGCCTCTGTCGCCATGAAAGCGATTTGAACGTTAGAGATTTTTTTGGTACGGGGGCGAGTCTGTAATTTCATTGGTAATCGGTAATTGGTAATGGGTAAGTCGGAAATTGAAAAAAGAAGGAATAAGCAACACCGAAGAAAGAAGAAGCAAGAGGAAAAAAACAGCTATCTGTGTAGTGCTGTTGGTAAGTGATAATTGGTAAGTAATAATTAGAAATTAGTAATTGACAATTGGTAATCCGTAATTGTCAACCACTAACTAATGACTAATGACTAATGACTACTAACGCAAGCGCGTTCCGCCACCCGGTTGCAAACCCGGAATCCCGCCCGAAGATGGATTTTGGGATCTAGGCCGCGATCCGGGGGGGAAAGTAAGCAGCACTTTTTCATTTCCTTTCAAACCCGATCGCACTTCCGTCTTGTCATCCACCGTCATACCAGTCTTAATCGGCATAAAAGCAGGTTTGCCATCTTCTCCACCGGGAACAAAAACCCCCGTTTCCCTTTGTTGGCGGACAATTGCCGCAGTCGGAACTACCAAAACATTTTTGAGTTCACCAGCCTTAAACTCAACATTCACATTCATACCCGATCGCAGCATTTCTTGATCATCATTAATAATTGCCGCTTTGACCTCAAAACTTGTCACATTTTGCAGGACGATCGACTGAGGCGAAATTTGAGTGATTTTACCTGCAAAAGTCTTTCCCGCAAAAGCATCGGCTTGAATAGACGCAGCCTGGCCGATCCGAATCTGAGAAATATTAGTTTCTGCTACGTTTGCTACTAATTGATTTTTTGAAGCTAAGGACAAAATCGAAGAAGAAGTCGCCGAAGAAACCGCACTACCTGCCGTAGTGGGAGTCACAAAAGCGCCCGGATCGGCGTACTTGCGAGTAACAGTGCCGGTGAAAGGAGCCCGCAGCACAGTGTCGTTAATCTGCGCTTGAACGCTTTGCAGGCTGCCTCTAGCAGCGAGAACTTGGGCGCGGGCTTGGGCGATGTCTTCGGGGCGGGAACCAGATTCTAGCAGCGCCAAAGCTTGCTGTTTTTGCTCCACTGCGGCCTGCCCCGCAGCGATGTCTTCCGGGCGTGCGCCCGATCGCGCCAAGGCCAAAGCTTGCCGTTTTTGCTCGACAGCGGCCCGTCCTGCAGCGATGTCTTCGGGGCGTGCGCCCGATCGCGCCAGGGTCAAAGCTTGCCGTTTTTGCTCCACAGCAGCCCGCGCCGAAGCGATTTCTTCAGGGCGAGTACCCGCTTGCAGCAAAGCTACAGCTTGTTCGGCTTGCCTGACTTGCGTTTGAGCTCGATCCCGCGCGGTGCGGGAGTTGTTGACAACTTGCAAAGCAATGGCTCCAGCATTATAGAGTTCCTGATTTCTCTGAAAGTCTTCCTCAGCTTGGTTTTTGGCGTATTCGGCATCTCTAAGTTTGGCGATCGCTTGGGCGATGTCTTCAGGGCGATTGCCCTTGAGCAATTTTTGTAAATTTGCCTGTTGTTCAGCTAGTTGTGCCTCGGCTACGGCAATATCTTGGGTTCGATTGCCGTTGAGCAATTTTTGCAACGTTGCCTGTTGTTCAGCTAACGCTGCCTCAGCTACAGCAATGTCTTGGGTTCGATTGCCGTTGAGCAATTTTTCTAGACTTGCCTGTTGTTCTGCTAACACTGCCTTAGCCACAGCAATGTCTTGGGTTCGATTGCCGTTGAGCAATTTTTGCAGGTTTGCTTCGGCGGCTGCGAGTTGTCCGCGAGTTTGGGTAAGTTGTCCTTGGAGGTTGGAGTCGTCCATGTAGGCGAGAATCTGCCCTTGTTCAACCTTATCTCCTTCCTTGACAAGCAAACTTTTGAGCATTCCTGAAGTTTTGGGGCTGACGTTAACGGAACGTTCGGGCACAATTGTGCCGTTTGCCGAAATTGTAATCGGCAGGTTGACCCTTTCGACAGCAACGGTTTTTTCCTTGCGTCTGGTTTCGCGGCTGGATTTGACTGTGAGTTGGCTGTAAGCTGTGTAGCCTACTCCTGCCAGCAGGGAAGCGGCGAGGAGTCCGCTAACCCACGGAGTCAGCTCTTTTTTTATCTGAAAGTGCTTTACTAAGTACATATAAATTAGACATATCGGGCGTCTGTTCAATTTAGACCGATCGGGAACAGAAAACGTTCAATTATGATATTTTTAGTTAGGATGGAGCGTTTGTCGCTCAAATCAACCGTTATGCGACAAGTCCTCTATGGGGGTGTGGCGGGAAGCCGATCTTTATAAGCACCTTCTTTCTGGTTGATTCAGAAGCGTTTAGGACTGCACCACAATCGTCGGAGGTATGATTTTGATCGAGCTCAAGATATTTACTGCGCAAATACGAATCTAGTTGGTAGAGACTATACTGGAAAATAATAGGAGGTTAGAGCAATGGATCAGCATCATCGATACTTGCGAATCGCCCTTGTTGTTGTCGGAATTGCCTTTCTGCTTGTCTATCCACTGATGAAGGTTTGGTCATCTGGCTGGTCATGGCAACCAGGCCAATACGAATACGAACAGATGATCGTCGGCATTTATGCGACGCTTGGTGTCTTTTTGCTGTGGGCTTCTCGAAAACCAGAAACACATCTCAGCTTAATCTGGTTCACCGTCTGGTCGAGTGTTGTCCACGGGCTGATCATGGCGGTACACGCAGTGATTGATTCTGCAGAACGCGGACACCTCCTCGGCGATGTTCCAGCATTGATTTTGGTGGCAATTGTCCTTGGTTTCCTAGCGTCACGCGAAGTGGTGCCAAGTGAATGAACGGGCGCGGCAGAACAAATCAAATCCAGCAGACAGACGAAACCCGGGCTGCTGAGTTAAAGACATCTAGGGCCGCTGATTTGATTTGTTCGATCGCTGATAGTGCATTTTCTCGATTAGTAGCAATCGCTGCTAAGTCAGCAAGATGTATCTCACCCCACTGGTAAAGCGTTGCGATCGGCTCAAGGAAAATTTCACCTAATGATGTTAGTGAATATTCAACCATCGGTGGGATATTGACATATTCTGCTGGAGCTTATATCGTGTCCGGGCGATCGCGTATAATCAGATCGAACAGATCGAACTTTTGAAAAGTTCGATCGCCAATTTCATACTCAACAAACAGCCACTACACCCAACTCTGTAATCGCTGCCTCCGGGCCCACCAAAGAAATATACGGTTCTACAAAATATTTCTTAGCAGCATCCCGCGCTTGTGAAGCTGTCACCTGTGCAATTTCTTCTTGAAACTGCTGGTCAAATTTAATTCCCAATCCCAAAATTTCGTACCAGCCTAAAACTTGGGCAATTTGCGAATTAGTTTGTTTTCCTAAAGCATATTGACCGAGCATTTTATTCTTGCAAGCTTGCAATTCTTCCTCGCTTAGTTCGGTGTTGGCGAGTCGATCGACTTCTGCGCGCAATCCTTCAAAAGCAGTCGCCGTATTTTCCGGCGCCGTACCCATGTACACGACAAACTGAGCCGTGTCCAAGCGCGTCGCGTAGACTGCAGAAACGTCGTAAGCCAAGCCCCGCTTTTCCCGCAATTCCACAAACAATCGGCTCGACAAACCGTTACCCAAATAAGTATTCAGCAACTTAATCGCTGCATAGTCTGGATTTTTGACAGAGGGTGCGAGGTAGCCCAGCATAATCACTGATTGCTGCGTATCTTGCGCCGTAATGACAGATTCAGGGGAGGGGTAGAGAGGGGGGACGTTTAAAGTTGGTAAGGGTGTTAAAGGCGCTTTCCAGTCCCCAAAAGTTTGATCGATCAGGGCGATCGCATCTTCGGTCGATATTCTGCCGGCGACAGAAATAACTACATTATCGGGACGGAAATAGGTTTTGTGGAACTCTTCGAGCTCGTTTCTGGTGAGCTTTGACATAGTAGCTTCCGTGCCCAAGGGAGAGAAAGCATAGGGGTGTTCCTGGTACATCGCGTGCCGCAATTGCTCGAAGGCGATCGCAAATGGCTGTTCTTGTTGCGATCGAATTGCCGATATGGCAATGCGGCGTTCGAGTTCGACTTCAGCTTCGGGGAAATTGGGCGATCGCGTCAATTGCGCCGCCAACTCCAAAATCTCCTCAAAATCCGCAGAAACCGTCTTCAAACTCACTAAAAAATAGTCTGTAGTAGAGTCGGCACTCAACCTCGCTCCCACCGATTCTACACGCTCGGCAATTTCCAGCGAAGACAGCCGATCGGTTCCCTTAGTCATTACCGCCGACAGCAAGTGACACAATCCTGCTTGTTCCGGCTGCACGTAGCGACTGCCTGCCCGCAGGAATATCCTAGCTGCAATAATATCTGCTGCTGGATTTTCTGCTGCTAAGACAACAATACCGTTGTCTAAAACCGTGCGCTGGATTTCATTTTTCATGGTTAATTTAGTTGGGAACTTGTACTGAGAGTAGCTGAAGTATTGGTAATTGAAAATGGGTAATTGGTAATTGGTAATTGGTAATTGGTAATTACTTGATTGCCATTTTTCTATTTTCCATGCGGATATTGTATGATGTCATACCGGACAGGGCCTGACCCACAACATCTAAATGTAACAACATCTATCCCGTAGGGTGCGCCACAAGCACAAAGAGTCCCGGACAAATGCCGAACATCTCTCCGGTATCAATAAATATATGTATTTTCACCCGTTTACCAATTAGATTGGTTTGAGTACCACGGCTGTATAGCGTCGGGGAGAGAGATATTGTTGAGCTAGGCGCTGGAGGTCTAAGGGCCCAAATGCTTTAATCCTGGTGGGATAGCTGAGCGCTAATTCCGCAGTGGCGATCGTATTGTAATATCCGTAAAGACCGGCTAGCTGTCCCGGCGTTTCGAGCGAGAAAGCAAAATCGTTGCACAGCAAACGCTTACAGCGGAGCAATTCTACCTCGGAAACTGGCTCAGACTGCAATTCCCAAAGTCGATCGCAAATCCGAGATTCCACCTGTTCAATATCTTTCGCGTCCAAGACTGCACTGATAGTAAATAAACTCGATTCCCGTTGCAGCGAGAAAGTGCTGTCGATCGCCTCTACCAATTGTAATTCTTCCCGCAATTCCCTGACTAAACGCGAAGTCCGCCCGTCTGCAAGCAACACCGACAGCAAATCCAAACCGCAAGCACTTTGCAAGTGTTCAACTCCCGGGCCCGTCCAAGCCATCATCAGGCGCGCTTGTTCCAATCGGGGGAGACAGAGTTCCTGACGGCGAATTTCTATCAGTGGGGGTTCCGCCTCTGCCGTTAATTTGGGACAATCCCACCGATCCGAAAACTGCTCGAATGCTTTCCCCGTAATATCTCTGGCCTGTTGTTCATCAATTCCCCCGACTATCACCACAGTCATATTTTCCGGCTGATAGTGCGACCGGTGGAAACAGCGCATTTCGTAGGGAGTTCGGGACATCAGCAGTTCTTCCGTGCCGAGTACCGATCGCCTGTAGGGATGTCGCTGGTAAACTGTTTCCATCATGGCTTGGAAACCCAGCCAATCGGGATTGTCTTGAGCTTGGCGGATTTCTTCTAGCACCACATCTCGCTCGCGATCGAATTCCCGATCCGGAATCGAAGCGCGCAGCAGCAATTCTGCCAGTGGCTGCGCTGTTTCTGCTAAATAATCGGCCGCAGCGTTGACGAAAAAATGGGCGTAGTCGTGACTTGTAGCTGCGTTGGCGACACCGCCGCGATTTTCGATTACCTGGTCAAATTCTCCAGGGGCGATCGAATCCGTCCCTTTAAATATCATGTGTTCTAGAAAATGAGCCATTCCCGACCAAGAATCCGGCTCCAGCGTAGCGCCAGCCCTCACCCACACGTCTAGCGCGACCACCGGTGTGGCCGAAATCCGCTGGTGAATGACCGTTAACCCATTATTCAGCTTCCAGACATTGGCTGGGAACTCTAAAGCAGTGAGCAGTTGAGACAAGCTAGTTATTCTTAAACTTTAGTTAACTTCGGCTGCAACTATGGTAGCGCTTTACAGCTATGCGATCGGGATTAATTGATACAGAAATCATTACTCATCTGCCATTCATCCTTACTCATCAGTTATTTTTTGCTTTTTGATTTTTTTCAAGCAGTCTCAAATACTTACTATTTTTTTGCTCAAAAGTCAATAGGTTGCGCGGGATATTAATGAATCAGTCGGGAGAAAGAGGATGTTATCAGAATATATCAATAAATTAAGAGATGTAAGAACACTAAAGACATTGAGAGGAGAAACGACAGATGGTAGCTACCCTAGAAGATACCAAGCGCCAAGCGATCGCAACTAAATTAGCAGACATGAAAGCGCTGCAAAACCTGTTGATCGCCAACGAGCAATTGTTCATCAATTCGTGCAACGACTCCGAACTGGCCGATCGCTTCCGGGATATGCTTGAAGACGATCGTAAAAACTTGGGTGTATTAGAAACTACGATCGTGCAATACGGCATTCAAGCCGAACCCAAAGAAACCAGCGCAAAAATGATTGAAGAAGTTCAGAAACTCATGGAAGGTTCTGAACTAACATTGTTTGAAAAAGTCACCCAACATGAACTGCTCAAACACAAACAAACAATGGCAGGTCTGTTAGTACACAAAGCCGCTCAAGTAGTCGGCGCCGACATCGAAGCCGCAATTACTCCCCTCAACACAGTTAACTTTGAAAACCGCGCTCACCAAGAGCAACTCAAGGGAGTTATGGAAATCTTGGGCGTGCGCGAACTGACCGGCAAAGACCCCGACCAAGGCGTTTGGGCACGGGTGCAAGATGCAATGGCAGCAATGACCGGGATCATCGGCGGTGCAGTTACCCGCAGCAAAGATGAGATGAACATCACCGAAATCATCTCAATGGATCACCGCAAAACCGATACCCTGTTTATGGAAATCGCAAGCACCGACGATCCTCAAAAACTGCAAGAATTCTTCGGTCAACTTTACAAAGACCTCAGCGTTCACGCCGAAGCAGAAGAACAAGTTGTTTATCCCGCAGTCCGCAGCTACTACGGCAATACTCAAGAACTGTTCGACGAGCAAGCAGAAATGAAGCAGATGCTTGCCCAAATTAAGGCTCTCAACCCCACTTCTTCTAATTTCAAAGACCAAATCAAAGAGCTCCAAAAAGCGGTTCAGGATCACGTTCGACAAGAAGAAAACGATATGTTCCCTCAAATTCGCCGCAACTTGAGCGAAGCACAAATGGAACAAATGGCTACTCAATTCAAAGCAGCCAAAAGCACCATCCAGCAAGAAATGGCTAACCTGAGCTAATTCAGCAGGGAGCTAATTGTAGCTCTAGCTGAGCTCCAAACTAGCTAAACTGCAACCTATCAATCCCGCTACCCACGTAGCGGGATTACTATTTTGTGTAAACGTCACAAATGTTCAAAAACTAATATCAAATCTGTTATAGCAATCCTTGCAGGAGTCGTAATGTTTGTAACCCACCCTATCCCTCCCTTTGCCAAGGCGAGGGAGTAAGAAATTCACAAATGATTTAGGGTGGCTGCATCGGAATTATTCATCTATCTATTCTATTCATGTGCGTAAATCAGCGTTTATCCCTGGTCATTTGCGGTTCAGCAATTATTTTTTTTTGCTGCAGATGAGGGCATATTAACACAGATTAACGCAGATTAATTGTATCAATTTCGGTTGCACCGTCCGTGATTCTTGACCCTTCGGCGAAGCGGAATGGGCATCGCTGTTGACTGGATTTTACCCCCGATGATGCTAGCAGATTGAATACTAAAAAAATGAATAAACCCGCCCTAGGTAACGTGGTTGTGGGGGCGGGTTTATTTAGATTGTGAGTTATATGCAGAGATTGTAGGTGAAAGTCGCCCACACAAAATGCAGTTATTTATATCTCAACTCGTGCCAAATCTATCCGTTAACCACAGATCCGCCGTTGGGATGCAAAATTTGACCAGTCATGTAAGACGAATCTTTTGAAGCTAAAAACACGTAACTGGGGGCAACTTCATCAGGTTGACCGGCGCGTCCCAAGGCAGTGTCTGCACCAAATTTCTCCACTTTTTCTTCAGGGAAAGTTGCAGGAATTAGAGGAGTCCAAATCGGGCCGGGGGCGACTCCGTTGACGCGAATTCCTTTTTCAGCTAAACTTTGAGACAAAGAACGGGTAAAGGCAACAATTGCTCCTTTTGTGGAGGAGTAATCTAGTAATTGTTGATTGCCTTTGTAGGCGGTGACAGAGGTAGTGTTGATAATTGCACTTCCCTCTTTGAGGTGTTTGAGAGCGGCTTTTGTAAGATAAAACATGGAGAAAATGTTGGTGCGGAAGGTGCGCTCTAATTGTTCGGCGGTGATGTTTTCGATGCTTTCTTGGGGATGTTGTTCGGCGGCGTTGTTGACTAAGATGTCGAGATGGCCAAATTCTTTAACTGTTTGTTCTACAAGGTTTTGACACACGCTTTCATCGCCGATGTCGCCGGCGATCGCAATACAGCGCCGGCCTTGTTGTTCGATCGCCTCTTTGGTTTTTTTGGCATCATCATCTTCGTTGAGATAGCTGATGACTACGTTAGCGCCTTCCTTGGCAAAGGCGATCGCCACGGCACGCCCGATACCGCTGTCTCCGCCAGTAATTAAGGCTACTTTGTCCCGCAATTTGTCGCTACCGCGATATCCCTCCGCGAAGGATTGGGGCTGCGGGGTCATTTGCGATTCAATACCGGGTTGCTGTTCTTGATGTTGAGCCGGATTCGTTTGTTGTTGAGTTGGCATAACATATTCCTCTACGTTCTACCTCTATAAATAAAGGTTTTCTTGAGGCGGGGAATCGCTCTTTTTGCCGATCGTCCTCTACTACTAAAGACAGTAATTAAAGAGATAAATAAACCCGCCCCCCAAACCCATGATTGTGGCCGGCGGGTTTATATAAATTGTGAGTTTTCCTCAAAAATTCTCTGTAAAACCCGCCCCTTGGAGCATCGGGATATATTTGTTGTAGAGGCAGGTTTAACGAAAAATATTTCCGGTAATTAAAGAAATCGATAAACCGCCCCGCGAGCCTCTAGTTATTGTCAAAACAGCAAAAAGCACGCCAAAATATGATTTGACGTGCAGTTTAAACAAGCTAGTTGCTAATTGCTGAGTCTAGAACTAGAAACCCAACTTAACATTAAAAGAAGGAAGGCGATTGATCAGCAGTGCCCACCATCAATTTAGAGTCCTTTTTGTTGAGACCGTTGTCTTCTAAAAACCGTAGAACCAGCCCACTCACCTCGCGTTGCAAATCGGCCCCGTTAACCAAGTGGCTAACACCTGCACTCTTAGGAGCGAGCAAGTCATCGACGCTGCTGGCCTTAACCATAGCATCGAGTGAACTGCCGCCCTCGAGCAGAGGATCGGGGATGCTAGAACCAGTTACCACACCCGTGCCGCCAGTCAACGGATCGGTGGTAGCACCAGTTGAGTCTGTTGTCGGTACTGGCGCTGGCACGATCGGCGTTACAAAAGTATTTGGCCCCGGTACCGAGAACGTAACAGGGTTAGGCCCTGTCGGAATGGGGAACGGGTTGGGAACGCCCGGAGCGTTGAAAACTTCCAAGAGCGAGTAGGTGCCCGGAGCTAAATTGGTGAACAGAACCTCGCCCTGAGCATTACTCCTCACCAGAGGCTCGGTAGCAGGATCGTAGCGGCCGTTCCGGTTGAAATCTAAGGTGAACGGGATGCCCTCCAAAGGAGGTTCGCCCTGATCTCGAAGACCGTTGCGGTTGTCGTCCCGGAATTTTTCTCCGAGATAGTTAAAGAACTGACCGTTGCCCACCAAAGCACAAGTAAACGTTTGGTTTGCGCCCAAAACGATGTCCAGTGGTTGAGTAGTTTGGAAAGAATTGGAAGGCACCACTTCCCGGACTCGGTAAATACCGGGGGTCAAATTGCCAAACTCCCAGCGGCCGAACTGATCGCTGACGCTACTTGCTTCTCCGGCATCAAGGGCGTCGTTACCGTTGCTGTCGAGGTAGATTGTGACCCCTGCGATCGGCGTTTCAAAGCCGTCTCGGTAGCCGTTGCCGTTCAAGTCTTGGAATTTGCACCCAGTGATGCGGCTGTTGGGGGTATTGCCAAAGACAACGTTGGCATCTTGAGTGCTGAGGTTGAACTGCACCCGATCCGGAGTAGTAGGACTAAAACCAGCTTGCGGCACTTCCCGAACCACATAATTGCCCGGTTCCAGGTTGGTGAAAGCACCGCGCCCGTTGGCATCAGTTACTAACGACTGTTCCCCTGTGTCGAGGGCGCCGTTGTCGTTGGCATCAAGGTAGACCGTGATGCCGGGAATGCCCACTTCCTGTAGAGTGTTGGCCGGTTCGTAACGACCATTAGCGTTCTGATCGTTGTATTTGAAGACCGTGATGTTGGGGCGCGTATTCCCGACAGCACCGCTACCTGGATTTACCAAAATCGGGGTGAAGAAGACTGCGGGTTCCGGGTTTACGGGGGGGAAGGGGGGAGGAAAGTTCGCCGCAACGACCCGCTGGCCACCTGCAACCGTTGGATCTGCCACTATGAAAGGCAGTGTACCCTGCTGTCGCGATTGGGGTCCGGGGGCTGTGACTTCTACCGGGTTCTGCGTAGTTGCAATTGGCGGCTGGTTCGGTATGAATGTTTCAAAGGTTTCCAATACTGAGTAGCTGCCAGCCTTCAAATCTCTGAAGGTAGCTCTACCATCAGCGCCAGTTAACAGTCGCGGTTCGCCAGCATCTGTCCTGCCGTTCCGGTTCAAATCGAGGATGAACGGGATGCCGGAGAGGGCAACTTCGCCGGAGTCTTGTATGCCGTTGGCGTTGTTGTCCCGGAATTTGAAGATCGGGATTTCGTACAAAGGAGTGTTGCCCACTTGAGCGCAGGCCCAGATTTCGCCCTGGCCAAGGTTAATGTCAAGCAGGGAGATGCTGCCGGGGGGGGTGCTTTGGGGAAAATCTCTTTCTAAAGGTTCAGTGCCCGGCCCGTTGGCTCGCTCTTCCCGAATCCGGTATAGCCCTGCCTGTAAACCGGTGAATCGGTACTCGCCGTTTCTATCAGTTAAGGTACTGGTGTCCCCTGCATCTAGCTGACCGTTGTTGTTGGCATCGATATAGATTCTGACGTTTTCCATCGGGGGTTCACTCCCGTCTCGAAAGCCGTCGTTATCTACGTCGAGGTATTTGCAGCCAATAATCTGACCGTTACCTGTAGCATTACCGAACAACACTGTGGCATTAATGCCCGCGAGGGTAACGACGACTGGGTTGGGAGTTGTCGGGCTGAAATTTGGTGGCGAGATTTCCCTGACAGTATAGGTGCCTGGAAGCAAGCCTGGAAATACGAAGTTTCCGCTGGCGTTTGTCAACGTCGAGGGTTCACCTGGCTCGACAGCGCCGTTGTTATTGGTGTCAATAAAGATTTGGACGTTGGGGAGTCCCGGTTCGCCTGCATCTCGAATGCCGTTGCGGTTCTGGTCGTTGAACTTGGTTCCCTGGATACCCGCAGGAGCGTTGCCAAAATTGATGGTTGGCGGTAACACTACTGGGGGTAATACAGGAGTTACCTGACTAGCATTTCTTTCTGCCATGATTTTCTGTTCCTTCACACCTAAATCTACGTAAGCTACAGGCTACTGTATCACTTTGTCAATCAGCAGTTAGCTGCTGCTAGCGACTGACGATCGCTACTCAATCATACATACGTCTACGTTGCTCGAAGGTTCCTCATCTAACATCAGGCTTACTCCAGCTTGGTCGCACGAGATTATATCAGGTTTTGAATAACGGTGGCAATTTGAGGGCAATATCTTCAAGATTGGCGCCCTGAGTTCTTCTGCCCGTGGACACTTGCTGTTTTGAGCTGGAACAACGTTAAAACTCACTGCACCTCGGTGACTTGAGCGACCATGCCACAAGGGCGATCGCACTTGGGGCATTGTCTGATAATTCCTAAAAACAGGTATGATACTACCTCTGAATCTTGCTCCTCATATACAAGCCAGCTTTGGGCTTCCCGGAACTCTGGCTATGCGTTGGAGGTTGCCAACAATAGGGTATCACGCGATCGCCCTTTAACCTCTTCCTAATTTTTATCTGCGGTTTGGAATTCCGGGCGATCGAGTTTTGTGTCACCCTACATAACGGAGAAATCTCTTACACCCATCCGCACAACTGATCGCTCGCCCCTTTAATTAATTCATTGGTATTGACAAAATTACTAACTCGTGGATTAAGCTCCAGACCGACATTCTGTTGCCCAAAGTTAGGAATATTGCCTAAATTTGCAAAAAATCCATCACTCAAAAATTTACTAATTCGATCACTATCACGACATTGGCTCAAAAGCAAGCTATCTGCCCCCATATTGCCCGCAGGTTCGCTCGCATAGCTGCTGCCATCCGTCAGCGGGTCGCCCTTCAAGGATTTAGTTGACCTACCCTCAGCCTCTCCCGTCACCAAATCGATGCTGCTAGCCCGAATCTCTGCCGAGACAACAACCACCGCAGGCGGAGTTGTTTGAATAAAACCCGGCGGCTGAACTTCGCGGACAACATAACTACCTACCGGAACATTGCGGAAACTGTAATTGCCCTGAAGGTCGCTTAAGGTACTCGCTTCGCCCGGATCTAAACTGCTGTTGTTGTTGAGGTCGATGTAAATTTGAGTGTTGCCGATCGGGGGTTCCCCGGGATCTAGGCGACCGTTGGCGTTAAAATCGTTAAATTTCACACCGCTGATCGTGCCCGTCACCAACACGTTACCAAAGCTCAAATTAGTGGCATTCGTGCCGTTGCCCACGGTGATTGGAGTCGGATTGGGCGTGGTTTGTCGAAAACCGGGCTGCGGGACTTCCCTCACCACATAGGTCCCTTGAGGCAAATTGATAAAAGAGAAATTACCTTCGGGGTTTGTTAAAGTCGCAGGTTCACCCGGATCTAAACTGCCGTTGTTGTTGAAATCAAGGTAAATCGGCCAATTGGCAACTCTCGGTTCCGTCGGTTCGTTGATGCCGTTAGCGTTGAGGTCGTTGAACTTGAAGCCGCTGATGCTGCCGGTAGGAAAATTGTTGCCGAAATTGACGCCGACAGCATTGGTATTGCCGGTTATGTCGATCGGGCCTGGATTTGGCGTAGTCTGTACCCATCCCGGTTGCTGGACTTCCCTCACCAAATATCGGCCGGGAGAAACATTGGCAAAAGTGTAGTTGCCTTGCGGGTTGGTGATGGTGTTGGCTTCGCCCGGATCAAAGCTGCCATTGCCGTTGAAGTCGAGGTAAATTGGCCAGTTGCTCAGAGGCGGATCTGTCGCATCTCTGACGCTGTTGGCATTGAGGTCGTTGAACTTGATCCCGCTGATGCTGCCGACAAAAAAGACATTGCCAAAATTGATGTTGTTGACAGTGGCGTTGGAAGTAACGTTAATGGACCCAGGGTCAGGCGTGGTTTGGAGAAAACCTGGTTGCTGGACTTCTCTCACCAAATATGTATCTGCAGGAATATTGACAAAAGCATAATTGCCTTCAAAATTTGTCAAAGTAACAGGTTCGCCGCCGTCTAGCCTGTTGTTGCGGTTGAGGTCGAGGTAAATTTGCCAGTTAGCTAGCCCTTGTTCCCCGAGATCTCGGCTGCTGTTGTTGTTGATGTCGTTGAATTTTGTGCCTGCGATCGTCCCTGCGTTAAAGTTATTGCCAAAATTGATATTGCCAGCGTTTGTGCCGCTGGTAATTGTGATGGGTGCGGGATTTGGGGTAGTTTGGCGAAAGTTCGGCTGCTGGACTTCCCTAACTTGGTAAGTTCCCGGCGGCAGGTTGGCGAAGATGTAGTTGCCTTGCGGGTTTGTAAGCGTGGAAGGTTCGTTAAATTCTGGCTGGCCGTTGTTGTTGAGGTCGAGGTAGATTTGCCAGTTGGGAATGGGGACTTCTCCGGGATCTGGGCGGCCGTTGGCGTTAAAATCGTTGTATTTGGTGCCGCTGATGCTGCCGACTTGGAAGTTCCCGATGTTGACGTTGCCGATGTCTATTTGGCTGGCGGTTCTGAATTCGGACATGGTGTTGCTGGGGCCCAATGAACGCGGTTCAATGTTTTCTGTAGGGCAATCTAGCAGTTTTTTTGGCAATTGCAGCTATTTCAGGGGATAAATTATTTTTAGGAAAGGGAAGGGGAGAAAAGTTGTGAGTTTTGAGTTAACTGGTTCGCAGGCATAGCCAGGGAATCAGTTAATGCCTTATGCCCAATTCCCAATGCCCAAATTCGCAATTTTTTCCAGATTTGATGTACGATCGCTACCAGTTTTGCAGAGGTCGAATTCCCAATGTCCCAAAACTTGACAGCAAGCTGGAATAAAGCCCGCGAGGTTCCGAGTTTGCTCTTCGGCTGGAGTTTGTGCGGTTTATTGGTAATGGGATCGATCGCCCCTACTCCTGCTGTCGCACAGCTACCTACCTCCGAACAGAGTAACAGCAACAGCCCGATCGCTCAAACAGGTGCGATCGTCCGCCCCACGCTCAAATTGGGCAGCCGTGGCTCAGAAGTGATCGAACTCCAAGCTGCTCTTAAATTATTGGGCTTTTACGCTGACACTGTAGACGGGATTTTTTCACAAAGCACCGCTAGATCTGTGTCTCAGTTCCAAGAAGCAGCAGGCCTGCCTCCCGACGCAATAGTCGGTCAAGATACTTGGAACCGGCTGTTTCCTGCGACTCCGAGTGCCATCGAAAACCCCATCGCTAACGATCCTGTAAATCCCGACAACTCAGAGTTTAACTCCCAAGCGCAGCCAACAAATTTTCCGGTTTTGAGAAGACGAATGCGGGGGGCCGCAGTCAGAGATTTGCAAGAACGGCTGCGGGCCAAGGGATTTTTGCGGGTGAGTGCTGACGGCGTGTTTGGCCCGGAAACTCAAGCTGCTGTCAAGGCGGCTCAGCGACAATATCAACTGCCAGCAGACGGCATTGTCGGCCGCGCAACTTGGGAAGCTCTGCTGCGTTGACAGCCAACGAATAGTGCCGACTATGCACGTTGCGGTATCGGGCGATCGTACAAATTGTTAATAATCGCTTTTGGGAGTATTTCTTCACATCAAAAAGTGTCAAGTTTGGTAAACAAAGTGTTTTTATGCGGGCAGTTGGTGTTAACTTAAAAACATGAGGGGCAAAACCAAGAAGCACAAAAAACTTGGATAAAAAATTTGGAATTAGAGTATTTGTCCCGCTCGGCTCTAGTCCGCAGGCAACGCCTGAACCGTGTAGCTTATTAGCAAAGAAAGGTTGATATTGCGATTCGTATTGGTTAGATAGCTTGAGGCTATTGCATAAATCAAAAGTTGCGATCGCACAACAGTCAAACACAGAAGTCTGAATAGACTCCGCTGATAGCTAGCTCGTCTACAGAGTAGTTGCCAAAAAGTCCACCTTAGTTGTAGTTTGCTGAAACTCAGCAGAGCTAAAAACCCGCTTGAATCAACTTAATTTACAAACTTTTTAGGGTCTGGCATCCGATATGCTAGGCCCTAAAATTTTGATTTTTTTTTGAAGTAGTCAGCAGCCTTTGGCTGTGATATCAAATCCGGTAGCATCAGAATTAATATTACCCACAGCTTTCGAGACAGCGCTGTGGCGTTTATATCATGTCCCTCGTGCAACCGGCAACGATATCATAATATCACTTCCGGTTACATCCGAATAATTTAACCGCAGAGAACGCAGAGAACGCAGAGAGAGATGAGAGACATGAATAATTCCGATGAAGGGCGGAATTAATATCAGTAGTTTTTGACAGTCAACAGTTAACTAATGACTAATGACCATTTCATTTAATCTCCTCAATTCGAGCATTCAAACCGTTAGCGCTGAGCATTTGTAGCAATTCATCAGCTTTTTCGCGTTCCCGAAAAGCACCGGCCTGCATCACCGATCGCCCGCTGGAAAAAGAGCGAAAAGCATCGGGAACGAGGGATTGCATTTTTTGTCGATCGCGCCAACTGTCGGTATCCACCACAACTCGATACCGGAAACCCAAAGCTCTGGCTCGATCGAATGACGGCGAATTATCCTCGGCATCGGGCAAAGAATTCCCCCCTAAAGGTGCAGGTACATAGCCACCCCTTCCGATAGGAATGTTGCGGGCCGGAACGGGCAATCTACCCTCGGAAGAAACCGAGCTCGAACTATCAAAATTGGGAGGAATCATTGGTTGCTGTACCGAACTTTCCGAAATTGATCGAAAATTCGGATCGGGCACGGGAATTGCGATCGCCCCTGGGACCACCGCTGAAGCAGCGGCATTCCTGGGAGAAAGTTCTTGCTGCAAATCAGCGCTTGGCTGTACGGGTCGAGTTTGCACTGGTCGCCTGGAAACTGGCGCAGGCGGGGGAAGTGGCGCTCTTTCTACTCTGGGGCTTAGCCGCCCGGGAGTGTAAGCCGGGAGAGAAGTGTCTGGGCCACCGATGCTGGGAGGTCGATCGATCGTTAGCTGCAAAGCACTTCTCCCCATTGGCGGCGGCGTAAAAGTTCCCGCCACATCAACCGAGCCCGTCGTCCGGCTGCTCAACAATTGATTGCCGTAAGCTGGGATTACTTGACCTTTTGCCGCATTGTTGACATCATACTGACCGTTGTTGCGAATGACATTACCCCCCGGTTCGGCGGCAGTTCCCAAATCCGGCAGAGAACTCGCGATCGCCACAATTCCGTCCCGGCGATTACTCTCGATATAATTGTTACGCAGCACAGGTCTAGCATTAGCTTGCACAACCACGCCATCTTTATTGCGAGTAATTTTGTTACCGATTAGCAGAGGCGAAGCGTTCTGCGCTACATTCACCCCAAATCCCGTGTTTTCAAACACATTATCTCGAACTTCCGGCTGGGAACTGCCAAAAATCGTAATGCCGTTAGCTCCATTTTTCGAGAAAACATTCCCGCCAATCGTCGGCCTGGAAGTACCGACTACCGAAATTCCGTCGTGAGTGCTGCCAGAAAAAGTATTGTTGACAACCGTTGGAGAACTTGATTCGATCCACAAAGCGTAACCGCGATAGTTGGTATTCGTCACCGTCACCCCGCTGAGTCCCGCCCCATCTGCGCCTAAAATCGCAATATTTTGACCCGCCGAAGTCGGACTGATAAAGTATCCTCCGCCTTTGATGACAATATTCTGACCGCGAGTGTTGGGATTTCCCTGAACTGTCACGCTGGGCCTGAGCATTAATGGAAATTTTTCCCCGGTTTGCTCGCTGTAAGTACCGGGCGCTAGCAAAATCGCTGTTTTGGGCGGGGCCACGCTTAAGGCGTAGGTAAGGGTTTTAAACGGAGCTCGATCGCTGCCGTTGCCCCCCGTGTCGCTGCCGCCCGTCGAGCTGACGTACAGTATGTTAATCTCGCTCTCCAGGGTCTGAGAAAGTAGCTGCACTCCCGGTACCCCGGCAGCGATAACTGACGGTTGGGGGTTGCAAAGGGCGGTCATCGCAAAAACGAGCAGAAGGCAAGAACTCAAACAAGATTTTTGCGATCGCTTTTCTTTGCACTCGCTATATTGAGAATTTAGGAGCATAAATAAACCCCACTGATTTGCGATCCGAGTTCCGCTTCCCGAGTTCGGTGTCGGGTTTTCGCGATCGCACTTTGATTTCACCCGCCTGCTGGGGTTTTTTTCTGTTAATCTTTTGTGTTGTTCTGCTAACCTCACGGCTCTCCTCCGAAGTGTGGTATGCAGTTTAACGATTCCACTCTCATCAAGTTTGATCTATTATGCTTTGTTTTCATCAAATTCAATAAAACTTAAAAAATTATTGTCGAATTTACATCGGTATATGCCAAAATTAAGCCGCCTGCTTTGCCACAATCTTGACGGCGTGGGAGAACATAGCGGGTTGATTGGTAAGATTAATTATAATTAGGGTGGTTCTGAATGACCGACAAACAAAACAGAACTTTACCGGCACAGCCAGCCCTCTGCCGGATTTTAGATGCAAATTTAGATCGATCGCGCGAAGGGTTGAGAATTATTGAAGAATGGTGCAGGTTTGGTCTCAACAACGCCGATTTAGCTGGCGAGTGCAAGCAACTGCGTCAAGAATTGGCTGCTTGGCACGTCGCAGAACTTCGCAGTGCTAGGGATACACCTGCAGATCCGGGTACGGAGTTGACTCACCCGCAGGAAGAGCAGCGTTCGAGCATTCAGCAGCTACTGGAGGCGAATTTCTGTAGGGTGGAAGAAGCTCTGCGGGTACTCGAAGAGTATGGCAAAATTTACGATCCGAATATGGGTGCGGCTTTTAAGCAGATGCGCTATCGGGTTTATACTCTCGAAAGCAATTTGCTGGCTTACCGGCGCTACCAGCAGTTACTTCGATCGCAGTTATACCTTGTAACTTCGCCGAGAGACAACTTGATGGGAGTCGTGGAAGCTGCTTTGCAAGGCGGACTGACTTTGGTGCAGTACCGCGACAAAAACTCAGACGACGGCGCAAAGTTGGCTAATGCGCGCCAGCTTTGCGAACTTTGTCACCGCTACGATGCTTTGCTGATTGTGAACGATCGCGTGGATTTGGCGATTGCAGCGGATGCCGACGGCGTACACTTAGGGCAGGGAGATTGGCCTGTGGCGGAAGCGCGCAAGTTGCTCGGCCCCGGACGCATCATCGGTCGTTCTACTACGAATGGCGAGGAAATGCAGCGAGCTATTGAAGAGGGAGCCGACTACATTGGAGTTGGGCCGGTTTACCACACTCCTACTAAACCTGATAAACAGGCGGCGGGTTTGGACTATGTGCGGTATGCTGCTGATAAGTCGCCGATTCCGTGGTTTGCGATCGGCGGAATTGATATCAACAACCTCGATGAAGTATTGAATGCCGGAGCTCAAAGGGTTGCCGCAGTACGCGCGATTATGGAAGCAGAACAGCCTACTTTAGTCACGCAGTTTTTCATCTCGCAGTTGATTCGGATGCAGAATCTGAAAGCTCAGAAAGCTTTGCACGGAAAAAGCTAGGTTGATTGGGGATTTGTAGGGCGGGTTTAGCACAGGAAATCTGTGCATCAAATATAATAATTTTGTTACAAAACCCGCCCTGAAAACTGATATTTTACTGATGATAAATCAAATTGCGCTGCAAGTTAACGGAGAAACCCGCAATTGTGCGATCGACACACCGTTACCAGAATTACTAAAACAATTGGGATTAAACCCGCGCTTGGTGGCTGTGGAGTACAACGGGGAAATTCTGCACAAACAATTTTGGGAAACTACACAGATGCAAGAGGGCGACATCTTAGAAGTTGTCACAATT
Source organism: Microcoleus sp. Pol1C5 (assembly GCF_036701115.1). NCBI lineage: Bacteria > Bacillati > Cyanobacteriota > Cyanophyceae > Oscillatoriales > Microcoleaceae > Microcoleus > Microcoleus sp. Pol1C5. The sequence continues at coordinate 71,948 of NZ_JAUBQE010000018.1, forward strand.
GTCGGAGGAGGCTAGCCACAAATGGGTGATAAATTAAGCCTTAAATTTTCACCAATTGGCCGAACCTAGGAATGTCGCTTGCCGTCAAGTCTAGATCCCCCTAAATCCGCCTTAAGAAGGGGGACTTGGAGAAGAATCTTGTCTCCCTAAATCCCGTTAATTAACAGGGACTTTGAGAGAAATCTTGCCCTAAATCCCCGTTAATTAACAGGGACTTTGAGAAAAATCTTGTCCCCCCCTTATTAAGGGGGGCTAGGGGGGATCTAGACTTTGAGACAAACAAAAGAGACTTAAAGAACGCCGCAAAATATGGCAATTAAACAGCGACAGCTTCAGCCACGGGCTCAGCCACAGGTGCTGCTACAACAGGATAAATGCTGACTTTCTTGCGAGTTTTGCCTTTTCTTTCAAAAGTCACCACGCCATCAACCAAAGCAAACAAAGTGTCATCTCTGCCGATACCAACATTGTTACCGGGGTGAACTTTAGTGCCGCGTTGGCGGATCAAAATGTTGCCAGCTTTGACAACTTGACCGCCGTACTTTTTGACACCCAGACGCTGAGAATTAGAGTCGCGTCCGTTACGTGTACTGCCTGTACCTTTCTTGTGGGCCATAATATCCTCAACTGTATTTACTATGTTTTATTCTGAATCAGTTTCGGCGGTTTGGGGAGTTTCGACAACTGCTTGAGTTAAGTCTCTGGCGGCTAAGACTGTACCGTTGACGCTAATCGAGTCAATCATAAAGCGAGTTGTTTCTTGACGGTGCCCTTTTTTCTTCCGAGTTTTCTTTTTCGGCTTCATCTTGTAGACGAGGACTTTGCGGCCCCGGAAATGCCGTAGAACCGTTCCTTCTACAGTGGCATTTTCTAGTAGAGGCTGGCCGATATGAACCTCGCCTTCGTGCTGGATCAGAAATACTTTGTCTATGGTGACTTTGGATTCAGCTTCAACGTGAAGCAGTTCGATGTCGTAGAAGCGGCCTGGTTCTACTCGAAATTGTTTGCCGCCGGTTTCAATGATTGCGTAAGTCATGGGATGGTGGTTGAAATTGCCGTACAGGTAGCTGATGAGTCATTGGTCATTGGTCGTTGTGGACTTTTGACTGCTGACGGCTCTCCAGCTTTTGGAATGTCTTAACCTGATCCGAGCCGGATTTAGACAGACAATCTACCATTATTGCGGATTGTTGTAGTTTTGTCAAGGTCAAAGAAACTTAATCTTTTCTAATTGTTAGTTGGAAAACAGATTTCTGGCGACGAATCACGGAATGCTTACAGAGTTAAATGTAGATTTTCTCGGATTCTCTCTTCTGAAAGGCGGCAGGTAAAAGTATGACTCAGGAAAATTCCGAACATTTGCTGAAAAAAATCTGGAAAACTTTGACTACCGACTATCGGCAATTGTTGCGGGGACAACACGATTTTGTGGTAGATAGTGTTGATAGTATAAATGCAGCGATTTCTAGTGTTGTTGCTGTAGTAGGACTGACTGGTGCGGCTATGAATCCTGCTATTCCAGTTGTTGCCGCTGGGATGGGGTTGGCGCAAATTGCTGTGCGCTGGCACAAGCGCTTTGAAAACAAGCCTCCGCGAGAACGCTCTTTCTCTGATTACGTGCAGTTAGCTGCGGTTCTAGCTTATTGTAAATCTTTCGATAAATGTCTAAACGCCAGTGAGGTCTTAACTCGAATTCATCTCAACTCTGTTGTGTCAGAAGAGTTTAAACAACAAATCGAAGAAGTGGCCGAATCTTCCTTAGATGAAGAGGAAGCCAGGAAAACGATTAGCGGTTTTCCCCGCTCTAAATTGGCGGAAAAATTCAATCATTTATTATTAACTTACTTACAGCAAGTAGGATTAACTGAAGGCGAAGCTCAGAATTTGACAGAGCGAGTAGCTTGGAGCACACCTCACTACATCAGTCAGGCATTATCTGAAGCAAAAGAGGACTTAAAAGTGCTGGCAGAACGTTATCGCGATCGCTGGCAAAAAGATCTCGATAAATACGACAATATCGACGCTTACTTAAAAGAGCGAATTGCCTCAAAACCAGAAGAAAAAGTATTTGATGAAGACTTTAAGTTTAAAGATATCTACGTGTCTCTGAAGGCTAAGCCACTCGATCAAAATGGCAAGCTTATTGAAAATGCACAAGCTTTCGATTTAGAAACTTGGGCAAAAGACTTGCTTTCAGATCAAAACAAACAAAATCGGGTGATGTTTGTCGAAGCTGGGCCCGGACGCGGAAAAAGCGTTTTTTGTCGGATGTTTGCTGACTGGGTGCGGCAACATTTGCATCCAATTTGGACGCCCGTGTTAATTCGACTGCGAGATATTCCCACATTGCAAAAGAGTTTTCGAGAAACGCTGAAAAATGCAGTTAATGCGGGTTTTTCTAGCGATGACGGCTGGTTGACAGATAGAAACACGCGATATTTGTTTTTCTTGGATGGTTTTGATGAGCTGCTGATGGAGGGGAGAAGCAGCGGCGGTTTAGAGCAATTTCTCAAGCAAGTAGGGCAATTTCAGCGGGACTGCGATCAGAATTCGGAAATGGGGCATCGGGTTTTGATTACTGGCAGAACTTTAGCTTTGCAAGGAATTGAAAGACAAATGCCAGATAACTTGAATCGAGTCGAAATTCAGATAATGGATGACGGACTACAGCAACAGTGGTTGAGCAAGTGGGAAGCCCAATTAGGGGCAGAAAAAACCTCAGCTTTTCAGGATTTTTTGCAAGATGAATGCTGTCCACAGAATGTAAAAGCAGAACTGTCGCGAGAGCCGCTCTTGCTTTATCTGTTAGCGGCAATGCACCGGGACAAAATCTTGAAAGTTGAGGATTTTCAAGGAACTAACAGCACTCAAGCAAAAATTTTGATTTACAACCAAGCTGTGAATTGGGTACTCACTGAACAGCGGTCTAAATTGCTCAATCGCAATTTGACAGAACTGGAAATAGAGGATTTGCGGCGCATCCTGACAGAAGCAGGGTTGTGCGTGGTGCAGTCAGGAGGGGAATGCGCTCCTGTAGCGATGATTGAGGAACGATTGAGAGAAGACAACTCGGTTAAAGCATTACTTGAAGAAGCACAAAAACGGATTGACGATAATCCTCTGAGAAATGCTTTGGCAGTTTTTTATCTTCAGCAAGGCAGTAAAGAAGGTTCTGTGGAGTTTGTACACAAGAGTTTTGGTGAATTTCTGTGTGCGGAACGATTGAAAGAAAGTCTGGAAGAGTGGACGGAACCGGGCAAGAAAGGTAGAGGATTTAATACTCAAGACTCTCAGATGGACTGGGAGATTTATGATTTGTTGGGTTATGGGTCGCTGACGGGAGAAATTGTGGAATATTTGATGGGGTTGTTAACAACTCCGGCTAGTGCAGGGGAAGAAAGTCAGTTTCGCCCTGTGAAGTTATTCCAGCGTCTGGAGGGTTTTTATGTGCGGTGGTGCGAGGGGGAATTTATTGATGCGCCGCCGGAAAATTTGCCTCAAAAGAAGATGCGCCTACTGCGAGATCAATTGAAAACCCAATATTTGGGACAGCGACAAATAGATATTTACGCTGGTTTGAATGTGATGATTTTGCTGTTGGAGTTGCAGCGTTACGGGCAGCAAATAGATGAATTGAAAGACAAAATGGTGTTTTATCCTTGCGGGAAGCCTAATGATGAAGGCAAGCTTGACGATAGCAATCGGTTATTACGTCTCATCAGCTATAGCTATTGTGTTGGGGATTCTGGGTTTCTCCAAATTGTTGGGCTATTTCTCAGCGGCGCAAACCTCAGCGGCGCAAACCTAGGTGGCACAGAACTCTGTGGCGCAAACCTAGGTGGCACAGAACTCTGTGGCGCAAACCTCAACGGCGCAGAACTCAGCGACGCAGACCTCACTGACGCAGACCTCAGTGGCGCACACCTCAGCCACGCATACCTCAACAACGCAGACCTCAGCGACGCAGACTTCAGCGGCGCACACCTCAACGAGGCCAACCTCAACGAGGCATACCTCAGCGGCGCAAACCTCAGCGGCGCAAACCTCAGCGGCGCAAACCTTTGGGAGGCATACCTCAGCGGCGCAAACCTCAGCGGCGCAAACCTTTGGGACGCAGACCTCAGCGGCGCAGACCTCAGGGGCGCGAACCTCAGCAGCGCAAATTTCAGGCGCGCAGACCTCAGCGACGCAGACCTCAGCGACGCAGACCTCAGTGGCGCAGACCTCAGGGGCGCAGACCTCAGGGGCGCAGACCTCAGCGACGCAGACCTCAGCGGCGTACACCTCAGCGGCGTACACCTCAGCAGCGCAGACCTCTTGGACGCAGGCCTCAGGGGTTCAGACCTCAGGGGCGCAAACCTCAGCAGCGCAGACCTCTTGGACGCAGGCCTCAGCGGCGTAAGCCTCACCGATCGCATTGGCGATGTCAAATGGGATGAAAACACAAACTGGGACAATGTTCGAGGTTTGGATACAGCCGTTGATGTTCCAGAAGCGTTAAGGCGACAGCTAGGAATGCAGTAGAAACATTTTTCCAGGCTTGGCGTATCATTTTTATGAACAGGCTTTCGGGCCTGTTCCACAAAGACAGAATTTTATGGTGGGGTGGGCCCTGCTAGTCCGCGCCCGATCGACCGATCGACCTTCGTATGTCGATCGACCTTATTTTATCCAAAAGGTCGATCGAACTGGATTTAAGCCGTCGCAGAACATTTGCGCGATCGTAACAATTCCAAAGCTTGCTGTTTCACGCGACCTTCCATCACCTCTTTTTGCAAATTAATAAAAGCCTCAAAATCTTCTAAACCGTACTTAGTCATCTGCAACTGCTGTCGCAACTGTTCTTCGGCCTCAACCGTTAAGTAACCTGTTGCCAAAGCTTTGCGGACAATTTTACTGATTAAAGTCATAGTAGCTTCACCCTGAATACACCTACGTTAAAACACTGAAGTTTTGTCAACCGACTAACTCAGCTTTTAGTTTGTTTCATAATTACCCTTCAAATTGGTTAAATCTACCTTAAGATCTATGTAAATAAAGTTATTTTTGATACATTGATGAAACTGTAGCGATTTTAAATGTAGAGTGCGATTAAATTCGTATCTTTAGTTTTTGTCCGATAACATTATTCTTCAAATACGTTAAATCTACCTTAAGGCATATTTAAACATAGCGATTTGTGACATGGGAAATTGCCTCGATTTTAACTGTAGAGTGCGATTAAATTTGTATAGCCTTTCTCAGTAAAACGAGGTACCCGACGTGCATAGGGCTGACGGGCACTTGTGCTGAGCGAAGTCGAAGTATAGGGCTGACGGGCACTTGTGCTAAGCGAAGTCGAAGTATAGGGCATACCTCACCACGCTTGAGAACCGCTATATATTTAGTTTCTGTCTAACAACAGCCACCATTCTCTGACAGCAAAAGGAGGAACCAGCAATTCTGTTTCTTTTTGATTTTTTACGGGCAAATTCAACCGCAAAGGTCGATTACTTTCCACTTGTGTAATTATTGATTTGAAATCGTATTCTCCGACATTAATTGGCAAACCAGACTCGTTCCAAATATCATTAGCATTGCCAATTTCGCGCTTGCCCGCAGCAACTTTCAGCGGAACCGGGTGCTGCAATTCTGTTCCGGGAAATCCTACTAATCTCAGATTTAAAGACTTTACTACTCCCGACTTGACTCGCTTGTACAAAACAACTTGCCATGCTTTATCATCTGTATCACGCAGGCTTTGTACGGATCGGAACATTACTGTCTCGGCAGTTTCGGGATATTTGTGAATCGAGGCGAAAGCGGGCGGGCTGACAGCTAAGATTAGATACAAGCACAAGCTAATAATAGTTAAAGTTCTACGCCAACAATAATGTTTCTTCACGTGGCAACACCTCCGATAATTTACACTTTTTTATCAGAAATAATAAAAAATGACAAGTTTTGTATTGAGATTATTAAGGGATGAACAATAGGAGAGAATAAGCAGGCAGGTTTTGTATAAATATTATTCATGGATGACCAAGTTAAGCGCTAAACCTGCTCTGAGAATCTCCATAATCGGCTTTATTTCCAATCAGTTTCAGCTTGGGATAGCACATAAGCTGAAACATCGATAATTTGTTGTTCCGACAAACGATCTTTGTAAGCTGGCATAATACCTTTGCCGTTGGTTACTAAGTTGGAAATGTTGGCGATGGAATCCATGCCGTATTTTTTTAATGCTTTTTGTTTCAAGTTTTTGCCGCGCCTGATAATGTTGCTGCCGTTGATGTGACAGCCTGCACAGTTGGCGCTAAAAATTTCGGCTGCAGTTGTGGGATTTGTAGTTGTATCTGCGATCGCAATTTGGGAATTCGTGGCGATTTCTACAAAAGCCAGTGTCAGTATCAATACAAAGGCGGTGAGAAAATATTTTAAGTTCTTTAGCGAAATCATTTATTTGCAATTTGAAAAAATGTGCTGGATTTAAGGATATCACTAAATACGGATTTTGGGGTTAACTCAGCGATTTATTCTTCCCAATCGAATGTGCGGGAAACTGCTTTTTTCCAAAAGCGATATTTTTTCTCGCGAAGTGCGATCGGCATTTTCGGCTCCCAAGTACAATCCACCGCCCAATTGTCGCGCAATTCGGCTAGCTGACTCCAAAAACCTACCGCCAAACCGGCCGCATAAGCCGCACCGAGTGCAGTAGTTTCTGCTACCACAGGCCGCACCACAGGCACTCCCAAAACATCGCTCTGAAACTGCATCAGCGTGTGATTTCCCACCATACCTCCGTCTACTTTTAAAGACAAAAGCTGCACAGCAGAATCCTGATTCATCGCGTCCAATATTTCCCGCGTTTGCCACGCTGTCGCTTCCAATACTGCGCGGGCAATGTGTGCCTTAGTCACGTAGCGAGTTAAACCTGCAATTACTCCCCGGGCGCTGTCTTTCCAATAGGGTGCGTAGAGTCCCGAAAATGCCGGGACAACGTAAACTCCCCCACTATCTTCGACTGTATTTGCTAATGTTTCTACTTCTGCAGATGTGTTGATGATGCCCAAATTGTCACGCAGCCACTGCACTAGAGCTCCGGCGATCGCAATACTGCCTTCCAAAGCATACACAGCGGGCGATTCCCCCATCTTGTAGGCGACTGTTGTTAGTAATCCTTGCTTTGAAGGGACGATCGCCTCACCGGTATTCAGCAGCATAAAACAGCCCGTACCGTAAGTATTTTTCGCCTCCCCCAGACTGAAACAAGTTTGCCCGACGAGGGCGGCCTGCTGATCGCCCAAAGCAGCAGCAATTGGAACACCTGCAACCAATCCTTTTGCAGTTCCAAAAACTTGACTCGAAGGGCGAATTTCTGGTAGCATCTGGCGGGGAATTGCCATTATTTCCAAAGTTTCGGCATCCCAATCGAGGGTTTGCAAATCCATCAGCATCGTGCGGCTGGCGTTGGTAACATCGGTAATGTGCGCGCCGCCAGTCAGATGCCAAATTAGGAAAGTATCGACATTGCCAAAAATCGCATCCCCTCGATTTGCAGCTTCCCGCAATCCTGAAATATTGTCCAGCATCCACTTAATTTTCGGCCCGCTGAAATAAGTTGCCAGTGGCAAGCCGCATCGTTTTTGAAATCGATATTTGCCCTCAACTTCAGCTAAGGTATCGCAAATAAAGCGAGTGCGGGTATCTTGCCAAACAATCGCATTTCCGTAAGGTTTGCCTGTTTTTCTGTTCCAAACAATTGTAGTTTCGCGCTGGTTGGTAATACCGAGAGCAGCAATATCTTGCGGGTCGATATTGCCGATTTCGAGAGCATTTTTAATCACGCTTTGAGTGCGCTGCCAAATTTCATCGGGATTGTGTTCAACCCATCCTGGTTGCGGATAAATTTGCTGGTGTTCTTGTTGGTTGCTGCAAATTATCTGTCCCTGGCGATCGAATATGATAAATCTGGTGCTGGTGGTTCCTTGATCGATCGCTGCTACGTATTTTTTTACCAATTGTCTAAAACCTTATTAGTAATGAGCTATTTAACGTATATGATACTATGTAAAACACAAGCTCATCTCAAAAACTTTAGTTGAGGGAACTCCAGAAGTTGAAACTGGCAGATTTGCTGAGGCTCGATCGCACAATTAAGGTTATTGGCTTTGACGACGCTCCGTTTTCTCGTACAAGCGGCAGTCTGGTGTCGATCGCGGGCATAGTCTGCGGGGGAACTCGATTTGAAGGAATGGTGTGGGGACAAGTTTTGCCCGACGGATTAGATGCCACGGATGCTATTTCTGGGTTGCTCCTCGGAGGCAAATTTCTGCCGCAATTGCATCTGGTTTTGCTAGACGGAATTGCTTTCGGCGGCTTCAATATTATTGACCTTCCCGAGTTAGCATCGCGGCTGCAAATTCCTTGCGTTGCTGTCATGCGCCGCCAACCCGATTTAGCTGCTATTGAAAAAGCCCTCGGTCATTTACCCGACTCGGAATACCGTTTAGAATTGTTGCGTCGCGCCGGGAAAATTCACGCTTTTGAACCTTTCTTTTTTCAAGTGTGCGGCGAAAAGCCGGAAGTAATTGCGCTGGTGCTTCAGCGTTTGACAGACACTGGGAAAGTTCCTGAAGCTTTGCGTTTAGCTCATTTGATTGGTGCTGCGGTAATTAATGGAGTTAGCAGCAGTTCTGCTTAAATTCTTGTTAAGAACGGGCAAGATGCCCGTTCCACAAAGAGTAATTTTTCTTATGGGTTGGCCGGAGATCCTGTTAAGAACGGGCATCTTGCCCGTTCCACAAAGAGTAATTTTTTTTGTGGGGTTGGCATCCTGCCCGCCCATGAAAGAGTTATTGATAATGGTGCAATATCCCAGTTTCTAGTCTCTTACTTAGACAATCTCGCCCTCTAATTCACCGAATTCGATTTGAGTTCCCAACGCCAAAGTCAGGGTACTTTCAGGTTCTACCATTTTTATATCGCCTTGAATGTCTGTAGCCCACCAAGCGCGATCGCACAAATTGGTCAATCCTAACGAAAGCTCGTTTTTCGATCGAGAAGTGACTATAGCTACAAGACCGTTAGATGCTGCGGCTGTTAAACTCGGTATGTCAGAGGTGAATAGTTGAGTTCCCGCACTCAGAGGAATAACTCGACTGCCTAATTTCAGAGAAAATTGGCTGCTGGTAAAAGAATTTACTGCGGGCTGATCTGATATAAAGGTAGGCGGAACATTTGCTGGTGTTGGCGCTGGCAAGTCAGAGTTTCCTACTGTAATTGTACAGTTACCGATTCTCTTTTGGTCGCCCGATCGCAAATAACTCACCGCCCCGCTATCAACATTCTCGCAAACAATTTGACCTGCTTCCAATTGAAACCGCATGGCCAAGGGCGAAACATTAGGAATGCAGATAATAGACAAATTTTCATCACTGCCAAAAGTCACTGGTTCGGAACCCAGAGTGAGAGTGCGATTTGCTCCGGTATCGTAACTAATTACCAGCCAAGCTTTGTTGAACAAAGTTTCAGCTACAACCAACATGATGCCTATCCAAAAACCGATCGCAGCACAGCCAGCTAAACGGCCTGCAGTACCGGATAAATTGTAAGCAAACAGAATAAACAAACAGCCGCCCAAAACACCCCCAACACCGCCGCCTCCCGTGCCGCGGAGCGCTCCCAAATTAGGAATCCGCTGTGCAAGTCCCAGTCCTAACAAACTGCCAGCTATTCCCCAGCAAATTACTCGTAATAATTCGTTGTTTCCGTCGCCAATTCCGCTGTAAATACCTTCGGCGATCGCCCCCGAAATGGCTCCTGCTATTAAACCAAACAATCCGCCATTTTTTAAAGCCTGTTTAATTTGAGGCTTGCCTTTGATATAGTAATAATAGCCGAACATGATAGCCGTAGCAATACCACCGCCTACTAACCCAAACCAGCGACCTGTAGACAATACACTGTCAAAAAAAGATTCCGAACCAGGGAGTCCCTGCATGAAAGGTTCGGTGATGAGATTGCCGACGAAACCGCCGACAGCACCGCTAATCCCAAACTGCAAAGCTTTTTTAAGGGCTGATAGATTTCTTTTCACGGCGCACCAGATTAAAAGTGAGAGTCAAATCTAGCTACAAGCTCGAAAGTTACGATTTCCGATGATTCTGATATCTTGCACCACGATCTAGAACAGGCTGTCTGGCCTGTTCGAGAAACACAAAGAGTGGAGTTTTCTTGTGGGTAGTAGGGGTTGGGCAGCAGCCAAGGCGTGTCAAATTAAGCTTTTAGTCCGCCAGTCCTCCCCCTCACCCGGCAGTCCGCCAGGGAATGAATTCCACGGGGCTTATAGCGAAAGTCCTCGCTTCCGAGGACTGAATCATTCATTAGTCCTCGGAACCGAGGACTTTCGCTTTGAGGCAGGGGTTTCAACCCCTGACTGACGGACTATCGGTTTTACCTTAAGTTGACACGCCTTGGACAAGAGCTCCCGCGCGTCCACGATTTATAGAGAATGGTGCAAGATGTGAGACGATCGCACATCTCCCCCTCTGTCTCCCGCCTGTCTCCCCCCATGTCCCGCTTGTCTCCCTTCCCTCTCAGGGAAAAGTCTTTGATCCTCGCGCCGTCGCCCGCCACAATTCCCGCTCAAGGCTCTATCGCCTGTAACCCTTGCTGCAAGATAATTATAGGAATTTTTTAACTGTAAAATTTTAACTGAGAACACCCTAGCGAGGGCCCAAATATGAAAAGGAATATTACAAACTATTACAGTAACACTCAGAATGTGAACATAATGCCTCAAAATACTTGCGAGAGGTAGTTATGTCAGAGAAGCAATATCCTTACTAACTGCCCGACAGTCACTCGATCGCCACTAAGTGGCCTGCTGCAATCTCGATCGTAAATTAAAGATCGCATCAGTCATTTATGGTATTGTAAGCGACAGGCTTAGTGCGAGCACTCACAACCGCACCGGCGTGAAGAACCAGCGCCGTTAAGCACCGAAGGCAGTCACCCACCAACAACTTCAACAGTTGCTGAGTGTGGAAAGTCCAGCCTTCCCCGTCAAAGCTCCTGCCTGAGCAGGAAAGATACGGGACGCAAGCGCCCGCCTTCGCTAGCTCAGCGCAAAGCAGTTCATATAGCAAAATATCCAGCGGGTACACACAAGATGAGTATCGTCACCAAATCAATCGTCAACGCAGACGCCGAAGCTCGCTACTTGAGCCCAGGTGAATTAGATCGGATCAAGAGCTTTGTCACCTCTGGTGAACGCCGCGTCCGCATCGCCCAAATTTTGAGCGAATCCCGCGAACGCATCGTCAAGTCAGCAGGCGACCAACTTTTCCAAAAGCGCCCTGATGTTGTTTCTCCCGGCGGCAACGCTTACGGCGAAGAAATGACCGCAACTTGCTTGCGCGACCTCGACTACTACCTGCGTTTGATCACCTACGGAATCGTAGCTGGCGACATTACTCCGATCGAAGAAATCGGTATTGTCGGCGTCCGCGAAATGTACAAATCTCTCGGCACCCCGATTGAAGCCGTCGCCGAAGGCGTTCGCGCTATGAAAAGTGCAGCAAGTTCGCTGCTGTCTGGAGAAGATGCTTCCGAAGCTTCCTCTTACTTCGACTACGTTATCGGTGCGATGCAGTAAGGAATTTCGATTTTAGGTTTTCGATTTTAGATTGAAAAATTGGGGGTTGCCGGCAACAAGTTAAAAGCTTTTGCAAATAACCAGCCAGTTAAAAATCTCAAATCCCAAATCCCAAATTCCAAATTCTAGCTCCAAAATTGGACTGACTCAGCCACTTTCTAGGAAACAAGACAACCATGCAAGACGCAATTACCGCCGTTATCAATTCCTCTGACGTTCAAGGTAAGTACCTGGACATCAGCGCTCTAGACAAGCTCAAGAACTACTTTGCTTCTGGCGAACTGCGCGTCCGCGCCGCTACAGCCATCAGCGCCAATGCAGCCACAATCGTCAAAGAAGCAGTTGCTAAGTCTCTGTTGTACTCTGACGTAACTCGTCCCGGCGGCAATATGTACACCACTCGTCGTTATGCAGCTTGCATCCGCGACTTGGACTACTACCTGCGCTATGCCACCTACGCTATGCTAGCTGGCGACCCTTCCATCCTCGATGAGCGCGTGCTCAACGGTTTGAAAGAAACCTACAACTCCTTGGGCGTGCCCATCGGTTCTACCGTACAAGCAATCCAAGCAATGAAAGAAGTCACCGCTGGTTTGGTCGGTTCTGACGCTGGTAAAGAAATGGGCGTCTATTTCGACTACATCTGCTCTGGCTTGAGCTAAGACTCAGGAAGAAGGAAGAAGTAAGAAGGAAGAAAGAAGAAGAAATAACATTTATTTCTGGCGTCTTTTAACTTTTAACTTTGGACTTGTTACCTTTGGCTTTGAAAAGAGGTCAGGGAAGTTGAGAGTGATTGCTAGACCGTCAAAGGCTTGTCGAGAAAGCCCGACGAGTTTTAACGAGCTAGTTTTGACTCCTAACTCCCTGCCTTCAATCTTTAAAAAATCCATCTAATAATCTGTAAACCTACTCAGGAGTTAGTTTCCCATGAGAATGTTTAAGGTGACTGCTTGCGTCCCCAGTCAAACTCGCATCCGCACTCAGCGCGAATTGCAAAATACCTATTTTACTAAGCTTGTTCCTTACGACAACTGGTTCCGGGAACAGCAAAGAATTATGAAAATGGGCGGCAGAATTATTAAAGTGCAACTGGCTACCGGTAAGCCCGGAGCTAATACAGGTTTACTTTAAGAGCCGAAGCTGGATTAGTAGAGGGGTAAGAGGTCGCGATCGACCTCTTTTTTGTTGTTATAGTAGAAGAAAGAATGTCCAAAGTTGTTAATTTAATCATTGACCAATATTTCAATAAGCAGAAAGTATAACTGCGATTATCGCTAAGAAAACAGCAAGCATTTGTGGTAATGTAATAGCCTCTTTTAAGAATAAAGTCGATAATAATATAGTAATCAGCGGGTAGATAGACGTAACACTCACTACATTGGCAACTTCACCTTTACCAAGGGCTATAAAAAATACTAATGATGCCACCGTGCCACAAACGCCAACTAACATGGCAAACAAAATTCCCCTAACATCTCCCTCAAAACTAAAATTATTAGTGTGGAAAATAATAAATAAAGTAGTTAAAATAGCGCCAATTGCTTCATAAACAAAAGCAGTTTTGTAGTCAATATATTTAGTCGCTAAATTGCCAAAAAATCCCCACAAACCATATAATAGCGAACAGATTAATGCGTAAATTAACCAATCTGGTACTTTAGCCATCTTTGTTAGAGTTTATTGAGATCATTCTAAAATCCTATGGCTAATGACATTCGACGCTTGATTCCATTTTTTGACCCCAGCGCGTCTCAATGGGCCGCTGAGGCCCGGTGGCTGAGGTGGCTGACTTTTCTGTGGCTGTTTGTAGGGCTGACCGCATTGTTTTCGGCTTCCTATCCCATTGCAAATTATGAATTTGGAGACGGCCTTTATTATTTTAAACGACAGCTAGTCGCAGTGGCGATCGGGCTGGCCGGCTTTAACTTGATGGTGTACTCCCCACTGCGCTACATCATGAAAACATCTCAGTTAGGTGTTTTGTTGCTGCTGGGATTACTGTGGCTGACCTTGGTTCCGGGGGTGGGAACCACAATCAACGGGGCGACTCGCTGGATATCTCTGGGTCCGGTTCCGATTATTCAACCTTCTGAGTTGATCAAGCCGTTTTTTGTTCTCCAAAGCGCCCGCATTTTCGGCAACTGGTACCGGTTGACGAATAAAGTTCGCTTAACTTGGCTGGTAATTTTCGGTGCAATGCTGTTGGGAATTTTGTTGCAGCCGAATTTGAGCACCACGGCTTTGTGCGGGATGACTTTGTGGTTGGTGGCTTTGGCTGCGGGCTTGCCTTACTTGCAGTTGGGCGCAACGGCTATGGGGGGAATGCTTTTAGCCGTTTTAAGTATTAGTTTTAGGGAATATCAGCGCCGCCGGATTATGTCTTTTCTCAATCCTTGGGCTGACCCGATGCAAGACGGCTATCAGTTGATTCAAAGTCTCCTGGCTGTGGGTTCTGGGGGCATTTGGGGTGTGGGTTTGGGGATGTCGCAGCAAAAGTTATTTTATTTGCCTATTCAGTACAGCGATTTTATTTTTGCTGTGTTTGCTGAGGAGTTTGGTTTGGTGGGTGGTTTCTCTCTGTTGCTGATGTTGGCGGCTTACTCTACTGTGGCGTTGAGGGTAGCGATGAAGGCTAGAAATAGTGAGAGTCAGTTGGTCGCGATTGGGGTGATGGTGGTGATGGTGGGACAGTCGCTGCTGAATATTGGGGTAGCGACGGGGGTTTTGCCGACTACGGGTTTGCCACTGCCGTTTTTTAGTTACGGGGGTTCTTCGATGTTGGCCAGTTTGTTGTTGTCGGGGTTGCTGATTCGGGTGGCGAGGGAGAGTTCTGAGGCTGATGTGGTTTCTTTAAACGGCCTCCGTGGAAAGCCAGGAAAGCCGAACTTGCGATCGAACAACGGCACTACACAAACTGAATAATTTGTCAATAGTAAACACACCCGATTAACTTCCAGGCAGAGCCTGGGAACCAATCCCCAGAGGCTCTGCCTCGATTCTGGCTGGGGCCAATTGGAGGGGGAGCCTCCGGATCTGCCTTACCAAGCAGATCCGGGGAACGAGTAATTGCAAATAAAAACTAACGATCGACTATTTCCGCCCGTCACCTTTATCGGGCGGTTCTTCTTGTTGTTCTTGAGGTTTAGCTGTGATGTCAGTTAATTCTTTTTTGTCTGGTTGCGGTGTTTCTGGAGTTGAGTTAGCCATTGAGTTTTGTCCTAAATAGATGCACCGCTTAATTATATCTTTTCCAACTGCAAAGTTATATCTGTAGATAGGGAGAGGAAGAGCCAGACAAAAAATTCTCATGCACAGAGATTTGATAGCTAATACTGGAAGACTTTATGTAAATGCAAAAAAGTGTAAATGCAAATTGATGTCGGTTCTACACTGCTTGAGAGTTGCAGCCAAACAAATCAGACGATGTGGCAACAACATCTTTGTTAAGTATTAAATGCCGATCGCCATCTCGACTGATTAACCCTTGCTGCTGCAATTTTCCCAGCATTCGAGTTACTGTTACCCGCGTCGTGCAAATCGCATTAGCAATATCTTGATGTGTCAAGCGGATATTCAAACGAGTTCCCTCAACCACAGGCTGACCGAATTCCTGTTGCAATAATAGCAGTAGCTGATACAAACGGTCATCTACTCGCCGCTGTCCGGCGATCGCTAAAATTGCTTCCATTTGTCGCAGTCGCCTTACCATTTGAGGCAGCAACTCGTGAGACAATTGAGGAGAAGCTTCGATTTCTACCATAGAATACCACATCAAATAAATATCTGATGTCGCCGTAGCTCGGTAAGTCTGCAAGCTTGTCAACCACAAACCGAAGCACATCGAAGGCCCAACCCAACCCAAAAGTCCTTCTTCCCCGGTTGGATAAAGCGTACTCAGTTGTGCTAGACCTTGACAGACTCGCCAAAGGCCATGCGACATCATAGGAATGGTTTCGCCCTTGGCATAAAAATGCAAGTTTCGAGTCGCTCCTGTGTTATGCTGGACTTCCGCTAAAAGTGCTTTGGATGTTGGTGGCATATCCGTTATTTCCAGCTAAAAAACAGTGGTCTGAGACCTACGCCTCTCACTCTAGCCGGCCAAGGTAAAGGTTTGGTAATCGTCTGGTTAGCGGCAAGATAAGCTTTAGTCATTAGTTGTGAGTTGTTATAAAATAACTGAGCGCACGCTGGCTTGTGTAAAATAAATGGACTCGTTATTTGCGGCATTTTAAATAAAAATTTAATTTGAAAAAATCCGCCGAATATTTGTTAATAAATAGTGTGTTAATTAAGATTAAATAGAAAACAGAGGCGAGTTCTGAAGTTTGATCGCACTCCCAGGCCCGCCGAGTCAACTGCTGCTATCTGCTGCCACAACCTTCAAGAACTTCTAAAATAGTTCAAGAAGATATCAAAAGACAAAGTAAGGTTTTTCATGGCCGATCAATTAATTCGCGCTACAGCCGCAGATGGCGGAATTCGCGCTGTAGGCGTCATTTCCACCCGCCTCACCGAAGAAGCAAGACAGCGGCACAAGCTCTCCTACGTGGCTACAGCGGCCCTCGGCCGCACAATGTCGGCAGGGCTGTTACTCGCCTCCAGCATGAAGCGGCCCGAATCGAGAGTCAACATTCGCATCAAAGGAGATGGGCCGCTGGGCGGGCTTCTGGTGGATGCGGGACTTGATGGAACAGTTCGAGGTTATGTGGACAATCCCGAAGTCGAATTGCCGCCCAATGCTAAAGGCAAACTCGACGTTGGCGGGGCAATAGGTGACGGTTATTTGTACGTGGTGCGGGACGTTGGATACGGATTCCCTTATTCAAGTACGGTAGAATTGGTTTCCGGCGAAATTGGCGACGATCTGACTCATTATTTGGCAACCTCGGAGCAAACGCCTTCGGCTCTGGTTCTGGGGGTGTTTGTGGGGGCGGGCGGGGTACAAGCGTCTGGGGGTGTGCTGTTGCAGGTTCTGCCGAAGGCGGCAACAGACGAAAAACTGGTGCAAACTTTAGAATCTAGAGTTGCTGAATTGTCGGGCTTTACGCCACTGCTGCGATCGGGCAAAACGCTGCACGAGATTCTCGAACAGTTACTGGGAGATATGGGCCTGGAAATTTTCCCGGAAACTCAGATGGTGCGCTTTGACTGTGGCTGTTCGTTCGATCGAGTTTTGGGAGCTTTGAAAATGTTGGGCGAAGCCGAACTCCAAGACATGATTGAAAAAGATGGGGGGGCTGAGGCTACGTGCCATTTCTGCAACGAGGTTTACAAAGCTAATAGCGACCAACTTGCAGAACTCATCGGCGATTTGCGATCGAACTCCGGTTCTTGAGAGGATAATGTGTAATTGGCTCTATTGAGTGCGAGTTAGGGATGACGGCCTTGACCAATTGCCAATTACGCATTATCAATTACCTAATCACAAAATTTTGATTTTGGCGGTTTGGCGATCTGCTCTTGCAGTCTAGGGCCTACGGGAGTATGTAAAAGTGATGAATACATTTTATAGAGCAGTTGATAGCAGCGCTCGCAGTTTTTAAATAACTAACGCTAGCTGGTTGCTGTTTGTGGTGAGGATATGAGTCAAGATCGCAAAATACCAGGCCGTTGGTCTGCATCAGAATCCTTGGAGTCAAAAAAGGATACTTCGTCGCTGGTGCGCTTACCAGCAAGGAAAAACCGGGCTGAACGACTTAAAGAACTCCGAGAGTTGGTTACTTCGGGAAAACTGCCGGGAGGGCATCTGGAAATACCGCCGAATTTGTCTGGGGAAAACTCGCAGTCGCCCGGAGAACACAATCCGTTTTGGCGGAACTGGTCGAATAAGTGGCAGTTTTGGCTGGCGCTTAGTTTGATGCTATCAGTGGGTATGGGGTTTGTGGCAATTGCGTCTTTACTCAACCTGACCTCGCAGTCCAATTGCTCAAAGATTTTTTGGCCGACGGCTTCTGCTAACGATCGCTTTTTTTGTGCTCAAGAAGCAGCAAGCAAGCGGACGGCGGATGATTTGCTCAGGGCGATCGAATTAGTTAATGCTTTGCCAAAAGACCATCCGCTGCGGCCGAGAATTAACACTCAAATCGAGCGGTGGTCGGAGGATATTCTCAGGCTGGGAAATGCTACTTTCCAAGAAGGAAAGCTGGAGGAGGCGATTGCGCTCGCTCGCAAGGTTCCTAAAGACGTTCCCGCTTACCCGACGGTGGAAAAGCAGATTGAAAAGTGGCAGTCGATATGGAGCGATGCAGAGAAAATTTACCGCACGGCTGAAGACCACTTGCGTCAGGAAGAATGGACGCTGGCTTTCAGCCAAGCTACTCTGCTTTTGGATTTGGGAAATACTTTCTGGGAATCGGCTAAGTACGAGGAATTGACTAAGCTAATTCAGACGACTAGGGCTGAGGGCAATAAGTTGCTAAAAGCCCGCAATACAGCCTCCGAGGGAGGTCTCGACAATCTGGTGACGGGGATTAAGCTGGCTCAGGGAATTGACCAAAACAGTTATTTGTATCAAGCTGCCAATAAGGCGATCGCGGAATTTAGCAAGAAAATTTTGGAGATAGCCCAAAAACGATTGCAAGCAGGGGATTGGCAGGAGGCGATCGCGATCGCTAACAAGATTCCCGACACTGCAAATTTAAGGGAACAAGTTGAGGATTTTAACGAGTTGGCGAATGCTACTTCTCAGGCTTTGACTGGCTCTGTTGAGGGTTTCTCCAAGGCGATCGAGATTGCTCAAAAGTTGAAGTCCGGCCGCCCTTTATACAAACAAGCTCAAGATTTAGTCGGCCGCTGGCAACAAGAAATGGCTGATGTGAAAGTTTTGGATTTGGCAAGCAGGCTGGCGGCGCCGGGTGGGGTAAATGATTTGAGGGCTGCGATCGCGCAATTGCAAACAGTCCCCCAATCAAATCCCCGCGCTTCGGAAGCTCGCAGTCAAATTACCAGCTTGAGCCGTCAAATCGAGCTGCTGGAAGACAGTCCGTATTTGCAAAGAGCGAACGATTTGGCAAGTACGGGCGATCCGAATGCTCTGGAAGCGGCCGTTGCTCAGGCTTCTCGGATAGCTAGAGGTAGGGCGCTTTATGTGGAAGCTCAAACCAAAATTCAAGCTTGGATCGAGAGGAGACAGCGGCTTGTTGACCAGCCGTTTTTGGATAGAGCTCAGCAGCTAGCGGCGGTGGGCAATTTGGCGGGGGCAATTGAGATGGCCCGCCGGATTCGATCGGGACGGGTGCTTTATGAGGAAGCTCGATCGAACATTAGGACTTGGGAGGCTCAATTTCAGGGCGAGCAAGGTTTGCAGAACGCCCGTCAGGCTGCCCGAGCGGGGACTGCGGAGGCTCTGCAAACGGCAATTGGGCTGGCTCTTCAGGTGCCGGAGTCGAGTTCGCTTCGGTGGCAGGCGAGTGAGGCGATTGATGAGTGGAGCCAGCGAATTTTGGCGCTTGGTGTGGAAGAGTCGTCGTCGGATCTGGCTGGGGCGATCGCGACTTTAAAGAAAATTCCCTCGGGTACTCGGGCTTTTGAGCAAGCTCGATCGCAAATCAAAGTTTGGGAGGAGTCGCTGAATCCTCCGGATGCTGAATCTCCCCCTCCCGAACCGCCGGAAACCGAGCCTCCGAGCAGCCCTCCGAGTCGCTAAATTTGACGGTGAGAAGGTGATAACTAATATCTTTACTTATCTGTATTAGGCAACCAAAAATGAAAACGCCCAAGCAAGTTCTCCAAGACTGGGTTTCTGCTTATAACGCTCGTGACCCTCACGCCCTGATCGAGCTTTATCACGACGATGCAGAGAACCATCAAGTTGCCTTTGGCGATCCTCTAAACGGTCGTGAGGCATTGCTTGAGAGTTTTGTTGCCTTCTTCCAAGCCTTTCCAGACAATTACACGCACGTTGAGAATCTGTTTGAGGATGGCGAGTGGGCGATGGTCGAGTGGACTGGCGGCGGCACATTTCTAGGTGAGTTTGGTGGCAACCTACCAACTGGCAAAAGTTTTACGCTGCAAGGCTGTGGCTTCTTTCATATTGTTGATGGCAAAATCCATTTTCAACGCGGTTACATAGACAAGCACACTTGGTTCATGCAGATTGGGTTACCGATATCATAAGCTTCCAGTTGTGCAACTGTACAATTATTTGGCATCAAGTCTTTGCCGACTAAAACCTGCGTTGCAGCTAGAGACTACCGAAAAACAGTGCTTTTTCCCGATGCTTGCCATCTCATTAAAATTACTAATTCCAGAGCCTAAACATCCGCCGGATTCAAGTGCATCATTGCCCAAGTGGTGTAAGTGCCGATCGGACTCCAAAGTATGTAAGGCAGCAATAACAGGGCGGCAGGCTCGGAAACTTGCAACACACTTAAAGCTAGTATTACGCTTAAAATAGCGCCCGTTCCGCCGATTATTGTGCCGACTTTTAGGCTCCTAACTTTGCACATAACCGAGGTATAAGACATGGTTACTATTTCTAAAAGCAGGTACAAACCCATTCTCAGCCAAGTCTCCTGAGTTCCCGGTTCTTTTTCCCAAACAATCACTGCTGACCAAGCTGCACAAATAAAAATTACTGTCCAAATTAGGGGAATTGCTTTTTCAAATACTAGCCATCTCGGACGCTGCAAGCGGTTGAACCATTGGATGTCGCTGGGCGGGATTAAGTTCGCTGCTAGTGCTACTATCAAGGCGACGCCTCCAATTACCATCCAGGATTTAATCATTTTTTTACCTTGGGCGAGGTTGACAGGTTCAATTCAGCAGATATTATCTCTAATTTTGGCGATCGCGCAATCTGTCCCTAGTTATATTAGGTTTTGATCCGTCGCGAAACCCAACATCAGTTGAAAAGTAATTTAGACTTCTGAGAAATCTCAATTTATTTTCTTCTATTCCGTTTCATAATATAAAAAATTTGACTCTTGCTCCCTCCCCTTGAAAAGGGGAGGGTTCCGGGTCTGCTTTTCAGTAAAATTGACCAGTAAATTGAACAAAAAGTCTCTTAGTCTTTCAAAACAATCTGCGACTAGCCGAGCCGATGATGCTGTTCTAATTCTAAACTAGGGTCATTCTCTTTTTTGGGAACCAGAAGCGTATTTTCGCTGCTCGGTTGCAACACGGCTTTAATCACTTGGAGAAAACGGTTAGGCTTTTTAGTTTGACCGTTGAGAGTGCGCCGGTCTTGCACTTTTTTAGAAAGGTGCCTCATCACAGATAAATCGAGTTCATCGATGAAATGGTCTGCTATACGTTCTCCCATTAAATCAATAGCTTCAGCATACTGATCGGTTAGCGTTTCTATGGCATCGTATGCTTCGTCAGCCACTTGACTTGCTACTGTTTTATTTTGGTCGCCCGGTGTCGGGGAATGGCTGCGGCGCCGGTCTAAAAGACTTTGGTAATCCGCAATGCTCATTCCCAAATTGTAGAGATGGTGGTGAGCGTGATCCATCAAATCTACTTCACTGGGATAGAAGAAACCACGAGTGCTGTTGATGCCGTGCAGTTTTGCCCAACGCCGCAGATTTGTCTCATCTTGCAGTTGGTATCGCTCCAACATTTGAGCTGTGTTCAGCTCTACTTCTGGCGTAACTTTGAAATCGCTCATCGGTAAATCCTCGCTGGTGAGTAAATAAATAAAAGTGAAACTTAGAATCTGTGATTGGCGTACAGTCTGAAAATGACGATCAATCCTGTGACGGCATTGAGGGAAGTCTTGCGGGCATTTGCTAGCCGTCGATCGTGCGATCGTTCGATCGAGTCAGAGGATTTCAGGGTAGGGTACTTTTGGGCTTTGTCTCGATCGCATCCGGGAGCAAGCACACTGGGTTAATAATATAGCTGATTTAGTGTTTTAACAATCATTAAAAATAGTAAAGTTTGATTTTTGGGGTTGAATTTTTAGTAAGGTTGAGCTATAATATTCTCCATAACCGTGCAATTAGTAATTTTAGTAGTTGCAAACGAGATTCTTAGTATGCCTGTATACGATTATTTGTGTCCCGAAAACAACCAGCAGTTAGAAGTTTGGCACAGCATGAACCTGGAAGTTTCGACTTGGGGCCAACTGTGCGAGTTGGCTAAGTGCGAACCCGGTGAGACTCCCGCAGATGCTCCGGTACGCCGACTGCTGAGCGCTCCAAGGTTGATGAAGCCGACATCCGACACCGATTATAAAAATTCGGGTTTTAGCAAGTACGTGAAGCGGGATGAAGGGGTTTATGAAAATGTCACGGCTAAGGATGGTGAAAGCCGTATTGTCAATCGAGATGGTAAGCCGATTAAAGACTGAGAATCTATAAAAATCAAGTTTTCAGTTGAGTGAATTACATATATTAAGTAGGGACACCGCAGCGCAGTGTCCTTTGTTTTATCCGATTAAAAACAGCTATATTATTCAGATTCTATTAGTCCGATGCCGACACCACAAAACGCTCAACCGGACATAATATTATTGACCAAACCAATCTTTCATTTTTTGCTTTGCTTGTTTTTTAGTATCAGCATTAATGTATACTGAAACAGTAGCTATGGCCGCTAGCAATACTCCCAAATCGTCTGTAAATCCGATGCCGACTAATATATCGGGAATGGCATCGACAGGAGATATAAAATAGGTCAAAGCTCCAACTACAACTCCTTTTGCCCAAGCAGGCACCTTTGGGTTCTGAGCCGTATAGTAGAGAATCAAAGCTTTTTCAACTACTTCTCTTCCTGCGGTTAAAGCAAAGTTTTTAAGTTTAGCCCAAAAACTTTCATCGGAATAGTTGATTTTGGGGTTGCTGAAGTTTGTCGTGGTTCCTTTCCGGTCGATTAAATCGAGAGGAATGCCCTTAGTTTTAAGCTGGGAAACAGCCGAATAGAAAGATGCTGATGCCTGATTTGTATTAGGGGTGGCCTCCCGTATTTGTTTGATATCTGCGATAAATTCCTGCATGGCTTGGATTTGCAAGTCGGAAACCGCCAGCAGTTTTTTTGCGGATTGGATCGCCTCGCTTTCTCCGGGATGCAGCGTCTTATTTGCCCCAGCAACGTTAATTAAAAAATACATGACTCCCAAACGCAGCGGTTCTTCTGACTTGCTGAGTGTTTGCAAACAGTCGCTGAGTGATGGGGGACTGGCTGTGTAGGATTGGATTTGAGCCTTTGCAGAGTCAGAAAATTTGTCTAAATTTATGGTTTTAAACAACAAATCTAGTTCGTCAATATCAACGGAACCATCGGCGGCTGCGATCGCAAACAAAGAACCATAAAAAGCTAAAAGTTCGCTTTCTGAGGATGTGGCAAAAATATCTCTCTCGGACACGATGCTACTCCGATTGATAACGATGCTTTGCATTTTACCACAAAACTCAGCGCGCCATGATTTCAGAAACCGGCAATAATTTTAGAGAGTATGAAACAAAGGAGAATTTTTGATGAAAGTTGCGATCGTCGGCTGCGGCTATGTGGGTACTGCGACAGCCAAACATTTACGCGGCAAATCTGATTGTATCGTGACGGCGACAACTACCACGGCGACGCGAGTCGTTGAGTTGGAGGGTGTCGCCCAGCGGGTAGCCGTGATCAAGGGAAATGACAAAGATGCAATGACGGCTGTATTGCAAGAACAAGATGCTGTGATGCTGTGCGTAGGTGCTCCAAATTCTGATACTTATCAGGAGAGTTATTTAGATACAGCGACTACTTTGGTATCGGTTTTAAAGCAGATACCGACAGTAAAACAGGTTATTTATACTGGTACTTATTCTGTGTATGGCGATCGCCAAGGTGAAGTGGTAAATGAAGAGTCACCAGTCGCACCTGCCAACCCAAACAGTGAAATTCTCGCAGAAACCGAACGGGTGTTATTAGCAGCATCTAATGCCAATCTTCACGTCTGTATTCTCCGTTTGGGAGGAATTTATGGGCCTGGACGAGAATTAGTTAAAATCTTTGGGCGCTGGGCTGGGAGCACTCGCCCCGGTAGGGGGGAAGATGCTACTAATTGGGTGCATCGGGATGATGTTGTTGGGGGGTTAACCTTTGCTTTGGAAAATCGATTGCAGGGAATTTATAATTTAGTCGGGGATGTATCGCTATCTAGTGGTGAATTGCTCGAGCGCATTTTTGAAACTCACAATCTGCCTCAAGTTTCTTGGGATGGAAGTCCTAGCGTGCGGCCTTACAATGCGAGGGTGTCGAATCAAAAGATTAAGGCGGCTGGTTATCAGTTTATCCATCCTGAAATAAGGGAGTTTTAATAGTCCTGGGCGCAGCACCTAATTATGTACGCTGCGCAAGGCGCACCTTGCTAGAGAATATTATATTTTCCCTTTAACCCAAGTTCTAAAGGATTTCAGCAAAGCAATTTCTCCCATCGTTTGAGTGCGAGTGAAAAACCCAGCCATTTCTGCTACCGATACAAAGGGAAAAGCAATACTAAAGTCGCGCTCAATATATTCAGTTTCTACCAACTGATAAAATTTCAAAACTCGCCCGTTATACAGCCAGAGTTCCGGGACGCGAAGTGCGGAGTAAATGGCCAACTTATCAACTGAACTGCTGGTAATATCTATTTCAATTGCTAAGTCTGGCGGTGGGGCAGTTTCTAAATCTAGTTCTTGCCTGCCTCTAACTGCTGCTTCATTTTGGATATAATAACAGTTATCTGGTTCTATGCCTTTTTTGGCATTTTTGAGTTTGAGAGTAGTTGAGCCAGCACTTTTAATTTCAATGTCGAGTTCTTCTGCTAAAGCAAGGATGAAATTACTGAAATTGCTCTTGTAGTTCTCATGTTCAAATAGTGGCGCCATAATTTCCAGTCTCCCTTCATCGTAAGCTATGCGATAACCTCGCTTATCGCCTATTTCTTTGAGCAACGTTTCAAAGGTCTGCCAGCTAATGTTTTCTAGCAGAGTTCTTTGTTCGGCTAAACTTGAAGTAGTAGCAATCATCTCAAAATCTCCTTGAGCTGAGAAAACTCTAGTTTTATTTTACCACAGGCCCAGATACTATCAAAAGGGCGATTTTCTACGGGATATCTGCGCTTTACGGTCTTTTTTGAACCGCAGATTCAGGCGGATAGACGCTGATGAACGCGGATGAAGAAACAGCGATATTGACAGATTTAGATTTTTTCTTAATCTGCGTTCATCCGTGTTCATCTGCCGACATCTGCGGGCAAAAATAAAGCCATTTCAATCACTAATTAACTTATCCCATAATCTCAGCAAAAAAGTCGATCGTCTCTTTCAACGCTTTCACAAACACATCAATCTCCTCGCGAGTATTGTAAAAGTACAAACTCGCTCTGGCAGTAGATGAAACGTTCAAATAGCGGTGTAAAGCTTGCGTGCAGTGATGCCCGGAACGAATCGCGACTCCCTCCTGATCTAACATGGTAGATAAGTCTTGAGGGTGAATTTCTCCGGCTGTAAATGCCGCCAAAGCTGCCCTACCTTCGCCGTTGCTGTCTGGTTGTGGCCCGTAAATTTTGATTTCGGGAATTTGCCGCAATTGTTGGAACATATAAGCAGTCAATTCTGCTTCGCAAGCGTGAATCTTATCCATGCCAATGTTACTAAGATAATCGATTGCTGCACCAAGGGCGATCGCCTCGCCGATTGCAGGCGTCCCCGCCTCAAATTTGTGCGGCAAATCGGCATAGGTGGAATAATCGAGAAACACGTCAGCAATCATCTCGCCGCCGCCGAAAAACGGAGGCATTTCTCTCAGCAAGTCCAGCTTACCGTAGAGAAAACCGATGCCAGTCGGAGCGCACATTTTGTGACCGGAAGCAACCAGCCAATCGCAATCTATTGCTTGCACATCTACTATCATGTGCGGCACGCTTTGGCAAGCATCTATTAAAACTTTCGCGCCGAAACTGTGGGCAATTTTGCAGATTTCTTTGACAGGACTGATGCAGCCTAAAGTATTAGAAACGTGAACGGTTGACACCAATTTAGTTTTATGGGAAATTAGCGTTTTAAACTGTTCCATATCAAACTCGTTAGTTTCCGTTAACTCCACAAACTTCAGCACCGCACCGGTTCTTTGAGCCATCATTTGCCAGGGAACAAGATTGCTGTGGTGTTCCATCACCGACAGGATTATTTCATCTCCGGCTTGCAGATTGCTTAAACCCCAAGAATAAGCAACCAAATTAATCGCTTCGGTGGCGTTGCGAGTGTAAACAATTTCTTGCCGCGACGCGGCATTTACAAACGCTGCAACTTTGTCTCTCGCACCTTCGTAAGCATCAGTCGCTTTGGCGCTGAGAGTGTGAGCACCGCGGTGCACGTTTGCATTGTATTGTCCGTAGTAATCACGCCAAGCGTTGAGCACAGCTAGGGGTTTTTGAGAAGTAGCTGCATTGTCTAAATAAACTAGCGGTTTGCCATTTACTTTTTCATTCAAAATTGGGAAGTCGCCGCGAACTTTTGATGCAAGTGTTTTTTCTTGAATAAGTGTCATATTTTTTGAAGTTAGTATTGTTGCTGATTCTGGGCGGGCTAGAAGCCCACCTCATAGGAACATTTATTTTTGTGGAACAGGATTCGACGCTGTTCCTGTGGGGCGGGCTAGAAGCCCACCCCACAGGAACATTCATTTTTGTGGAACAGGCTTCGACGCTGTTGCTAATTCTTTTATCCTTGGATAGCCACGCAGGTAGAAAGCATTTTCGCCACACCTACAATTGGCAACAGATTGAGAATTTCTGCTGCAAAAGCATCGATTAGCAAATAGCGGCTTCTTTCTAAATCCAAACCGCGACTTTGCAAGTAGAAAAGTTCATCATCTTCTAATTGACTGACAGTTGCACCGTGGGAACATTTAACGTTGTCGGCCACAATTTCCAACTGCGGTTTGGTATCTACACGAGCTCTCGGCGACAGCAACAAATTCCGGCTCAATTGTCCGGCATCTGTCAATTGTGCGGCTTTGCGAACGAAAACTTTGCCGTTAAATACAGCGCGAGCTTTGTTGCCGACAATGCACTTGTGCAATTGGCGACTTGTACCGTGAGGGTAATTAAAATCGATTAAACTGTGGGTGTCCGCTAACTGTTCCCCAAAGGCTACGCTTAAGCCGTTTAAAGTTGTTTCAGTGGCTTCGCCCCGCTGAAATACTTCTAAATTGTGCCGCGATATTTTGCCTCCCAAGCTGATAGCATGGCAAGTGTAACGGCTATTACGAGATTGTTCGATCGCACTTTTGCCGATATGAACAACCTCTCCACCTTCCCGCTGCAGCCGAACGTGATTCACAGTGGCGTTTTCGCCGACAACAACATCCGTTACAGCATTCGTAAATGCAGGGACATTACCGATAGTTGCGTAATCCTCAATCAGTGTCACATTGCTTCCAGGCTCAGCTATGACCAAGCAGTGCGGCTGGGACATCGTGAGAGATGCACCGGGCGCTGTCAGGAACAGCAAGTGAATCGGAAGGTCGATCGACATATTGGCCGGCACGAACACCACCGCAGAATCAGCCAAACCCGCAGTATTCAGCGCCGTAAACACTTCGGTTTGCTGTCTGTGCTTGCTCAAAACATCGCTGATGCGCCCTTGATATTTTTCGGGTACATTGGATAGATTACCTGCGTAAAAGTCCGGCAAATTCGGCAAATTCAGCGTTGATAAATGCGGCGCATAAAAACCATTGACAAAGACTAATCTTAATGGTAAGTCTGCCTTGTCTTTCACAGGCATCGTAATATCAGACAGCTTAATTTCGGACTGATTGCTGGTCGGCAAATGCAACGAAATTTGTAACAGCGGCGACAAATCAGTAAAACGCCATTCTTCATCCTTCACTGTCGGAAAATGAGAAGAAAGCACGTATTGAGTTGCAATATCGCGCAAATCATCCAACCCGTAAACAGAACTTTTGAGATGAGCAGCGCCCAACTTTTCACACTGATTCACCAAATCAGTCAAAAACATTTCCCTACTAGCAACTTGGGTATTCATCATCATCTCGCGCCTACTCCTGCTGCTTCCTCTTCCACAACCCAGTCATAACCGCGTTCTTCCAATTCCAGCGCCAACTCTTTCGGGCCAGTCAAGATAATTCTGCCCGCTTCCATGACGTGAATAAAATCAGGAATAATGTAATTCAGCAACCGCTGATAGTGAGTAATCACCAACATCGAATTTTCAGCAGTTGACAACTGATTCACACCGCCGGCGACAATCTTGAGAGCATCGATATCCAAACCCGAATCAGTCTCATCTAAAATAGCTAATTTCGGTTCCAACAACGCCATTTGCAAAATTTCATTCCGCTTTTTCTCGCCGCCGGAAAAACCCTCATTTACGCTGCGGCCTAAAAAAGAATCATTCATCTTGACAATATCCAGCTTGTCCTCGATTAAATCTTGGAAATCAAAAGCATCCAATTCTTCCAAGCCGCGATGTTTGCGGTGAGAATTGTAAGCCACGCGCAAGAAATCTAGATTGCTAACGCCGGGAATTTCCAAAGGATATTGAAAAGCCAGAAATACGCCAGCCAGAGAACGTTCTTCCGGCGCTAATTCCAGCAAATTTTGACCCAAGAAAGTAACTTCTCCGCCCGTTACCGTATAAGCAGGATGGCCAGCTAATATCTTGGATAAAGTGCTTTTTCCCGAACCGTTCGGGCCCATAATCGCGTGAATTTCACCCGATTTAATTTCCAAATTCAAACCCTTCAGGATTTGGGTATCTTCCACATTCGCCGTTAAATCGCGGACGGATAGCACCACTTCACTATTTTCTACAATCATCTATTTTTGTCCTTTTCCTCAATGCACTTTACAGTTTTTTCTTCTCGTTCCTAGGCTCTGTCCCTTGGTGACCAATTAACGTTAAACCGATAGTCCGCCAGGGAATGAATTCCCTGTCTCAAAGCTAAAGTCCTCTGAAGAGGACTGAGAAGAAAATTTTTAAACTCATTAGTCCTGTTTAGAGGAGTTTAGCTATTAGCCAAGGAATTCATTCCCTGGCGGACGGGGAGCTTAAGTTGTCACCGATGGACTCGGCCTGGAAGGGTTTCTTGGCCGCGAAAATTATCCGACACTTCCTTCCAGTTTCAGACTCAACAGCTTATCCGCTTCCGCCGCAAATTCCATCGGTAACTGATTGAAAACATCTTTACAGAAACCGCTAATCATCATCGAAATAGCATTTTCTGCGGAAATTCCCCGCTGTGCGAAGAAGAACAATTGCTCTTCTCCAATCTTAGAAGTAGAAGCTTCGTGTTCCACTTTAGCAGTGTGGTTCTGCACTTGAATATAAGGGAAAGTATTCGCTTGAGCGTTATCCCCAATCAACATGGAATCGCACTGAGAGTAATTGCGAGAGCCTTTAGCATTAGGCCCCATTTTCACCAAGCCGCGATAGCTGTTGGATGAGTTTCCCGCAGAAATTCCCTTAGAAATAATCGTGCTGCGAGTATTTTTACCAACGTGGATCATTTTGGTGCCGGTGTCAGCTTGCTGCTTGTTATTTGTCAGCGCTACCGAGTAGAATTCGCCTACCGAGTTGTCGCCGACTAACACGCAACTGGGGTATTTCCAAGTAATTGCGGAACCGGTTTCTACTTGTGTCCAAGAAATCTTAGAATTAACTCCCTGACACAAACCCCGTTTCGTCACGAAGTTGTAAATGCCGCCTTTGCCGTTGGCGTCGCCAGCGTACCAGTTTTGCACTGTGGAGTATTTGATGTCGGCATTGTCCATTGTTACCAATTCCACTACGGCGGCGTGCAGTTGATTGGTGTCAAACATCGGCGCGGTGCAGCCTTCTAGGTAAGACACAGAACTGTTTTCTTCTGCAACAATTAGGGTGCGCTCGAACTGGCCGGAATCTCCGTTGTTGATGCGGAAATAGGTTGACAATTCCATCGGGCATTTGACGCCTTTGGGAATGTAAACAAAGGAACCGTCGCTGAATACGGCTGAGTTGAGGGCTGCGAAAAAGTTGTCGCCGACTGGTACAACGCTGCCGAGATATTTTTCTATTAGTTCGGGATAATCTTTGACGGCTTCTGAGATGGAACAGAATATAACGCCGTCTTTGGCTAGTTTTTCTCTAAAGGTTGTGGCAATTGAAACGCTGTCAAAAACGGCGTCAACGGCGACATTTCCGAGCCGTTTTTGTTCGGAGAGGGGAATGCCGAGTTTCTCGAAGGTTTCTAGGAGTGTCGGGTCAACTTCGTCCAAACTGTTGAGCTTTTTGGGCTTTTGTTTGGGCGCGGAATAGTAGATAATTTGTTGGTAGTCGATCGCGGGATAGTTGACGTGGGGCCAGGTGGGCTCGGTCATTTTCAACCACTGCCGGTATGCTTTGAGGCGGAATTGCAGCATGAATTCCGGTTCGTTTTTCTTGGCGGAAATCAGGCGGACTACATCTTCGCTCAAGCCGCGGGGGATGGTGTCTGACTCGATGTCGGTGACAAAACCGTATTTGTAGGGCTGGTTGACTAGGGTTGTGACTGTAGAGCTCATTAATTTTGCGCTTTCGAGTGTTCTGGATAAGTCTCTCAAAGATGGCAGACGCTGAACTGTCGGGGGCCCGGCCAGTTCTGGGGGCTGCTCTGGTAAGTAAAACAACTGATTTGTTGCTTTAGTATATTTTAAGCTACATTAACAACAGTGATATTGTCAAAGTCAAATTAATAATTTTTTGTGAAGATGATGGAGACTACTCAGCAGACTTCCACGAAACAAGACATCCTGGAATATTTGCTCAAGGAGGGGCAGGGGACGGCTCTTGAGTTGGCGGAGTCTTTGGATATCAGCCCGCAGGCGATTCGCCGTCATTTGAAGGATTTGGAAGCGGACGGGCTGATTCAGTATCAGTCGGTTCAGGCTGGGATGGGGCGGCCGCAGCACATTTATGAGCTTACCAGTCTGGGGCGCGATCGATTCCCCAATCGTTACGGTGATTTTGCAGTCTCTTTTCTGGATACGTTGGCGGAAACCGTCGGCCGCGAGCAAGTGATTACTATCCTGCGAAAACAGTGGCAGCGCAAGGCTACGGACTACCGGCGGCTAGTGGGTGCGGGTTCGCTGCAAGAACGGGTGACTAAGTTGGTGGAACTCCGCAGGGCTGAAGGTTATATGGCTGAGTGTTATCCTGTAGAATCTGTAGAGGTTGGGATCTGCGATCGCGCTGGTTTGGACGATCGATTTGTGTTGATGGAACACAACTGCGCGATTTCTAATGTTGCTGAAACTTTTCCGAGTGTCTGCGGTAATGAGTTGGAAATGTTTGCAGCGGTTTTGCCGGATTGTATTGTGGAGCGGACTCACTCGATTATTAATGGGGAACACCGCTGCGGTTATTTGATTGCAAGGAAGAAGGAAGAAGTTCGGCAACGGATTTTCTAACGGATTTAACGGATGTCACGGATGAAAGTTCGGCAACGGATGAGTGTAACGGATGTCACGGATGTCAGGGATTACCAATTACCGATTAGCCATTACCAATTTTTAATATATGGAACCGCTAGCAGATTTTTTAAAGCCGGAAGAGTGTGCCGAAGTTGATATGGCGCTGCTGTCGTCGAAGGAAAAGTTTTCGGCGCGGGTGGCAATTTATGCTTTAAGGGTGCTCAAGCAAATTTCTGGGGAGACGGGTTTGCCGGTGGCTGAGGTGACTAATGGGCAGGTGATGGATTGGATTAAGAATGATGAGAGCATTAAAGGGTCGATCGAACTTGATGCTAGTTTTGAAAACTTTTTTACTAATTTGGTGGTGGCGTCTTTGCGGCCTTTGAGGCAAATTGCGACAGAAGCCGAGATCCCGATCGAACAATTAACAGTTAAGCAGGTTGTGGCGTGGTTTGAGAAGGACGGGAAAATTCGCAGAGAACAGGGAAGCGAGGCGGCGTTTTTGGATTTGTGAGTTAAAGGTCGATCGGCACCACTGGTAAATAATACGTCAAACTCGGCTATTGGGGGCAGTTTCGGGCGATCGAAAAAAAGTTTTGATAAAGGGGTTGACAGACTAGGGAAAACTTGATAAGGTAATTAAGTCGAGCGAAAGAGATGCAGCGCATCAAACTGAACGCAGACACAGGATAAAAAGTTTTCAAAGCTTTCCTGGTGCTTATGATGTAATGGAACCACTCCGATCCATCCCGAACTCGGTTGTTAAACGTTGCTATGGCGAAGATACTCGGCGGGTCACTGCCCGGTAAAATAGCTCAGTGCCAGGTTAATAATAAATTAAAGCTCTTTTCCCGCAACAACGGAAAAGGGCTTTAGTTTTTTGGTGAGTTACAGATGTTTATAATATGACAAGTGCGTAAGTCCAGAGCTTGTTGCGTATTTGAAAAGGAGTTAATGCTAGAGCTACATCAGGCAATTACCAAGTCGAACGTTTTATATTTAATTACGTTGACTTACTTAATCTCCATTTCAAGGTAGTATATGGGTAATAAAAAACTATGGACTTGGGCAGATTTATGTTTCAAAGCATTACTTCTCAAATAAATGGTTCTTCTTCCTTCTTGTCATATTTAGTAATAGTATTAGGCTTTACTAGCATAGCGTCTATACTGAGTTGGCGATGGTGGAAAGGCAAGGAAACGTATAAATCGCTACAATCTCTCCCGTCCCCTCCCCAATATTGGGTGTTAGGAAATCTACCACAAGTATTAGCAGCAGTAAAACAGAAGAAATTATTTCAGCTATTTTTTGATTGGAGCCAGCAGTTAGGCCCGATGTACGTCATCTGGAATGGTAGGACTCCATCTGTGATTTTAAGTAAACCAAAAGTAATTGAAGATACCATTATCAATGGGATGAGAGATGGTAGCTTAATTAGATCCAAGCAAGTACGTCAAGCATGGAACGATATGAGCGGTTCTATTATGCTCGGAGAAACTGCAACGGAGTGGCAGTGGCGACGGCAGGCTTGGAATCCAGAATTTAGTTCGAGCAATATTTCCAAATATCTGGAAATAATTAGCCAAGCTTGCGAACAAGTCATTGAGACACTGAAACAAGTTGCCCCCCCAAAAGAGGTGGAGGTAGATCCTGTGTTTGTGGAACTAACAATGAGGGTGATTTCCTCTTTTGTACTAGGTATTCCTGTAGATAGAAATAGTACCAGTCAGGAAGGTCCCCCCCTGGAAGTTAGCAAGGCGTACGAAGCGATGTCTATTGTAGGCTATCGTTTCATGCGACAAGCTACGGGGGAGAAAAGATGGATGAAATATTTGCCAACTCAGAATTCACGGGATTATTGGGCAGCAAGGCGATATTTAACGGAATTCCTTACTCCCCGCGTAGACTTAGCTTTACAAATGAGAGAACAAAATCAAACTGATTTCCCACAAGTCAGTAGTTTGTTTAGGGAATCAATGTTAGTCAAAATCGCGGCTAAAGAACCAAAATACGATCGCGAAACTTTAATATCAGAATCGATTGAACTATTAATCGCGGGGACTGACACCACCGCCCATACTTTATCCTTTGCAGTTGGCGAATTGAGCTTAAATCCAAGAGTATTTCAACAAGCACGAGATATCGTTGACCAAGCTTGGCAAAAAGAAAGTGGGATCAACCTAAAAAACCTCAAAGAATTGGCTTATATTCGTGCCATTATCAAAGAAACACTGCGCCTTTATTCAGTTGGCTCTGGCTCAACTCCATTGGAGACTGAACGGGATACTCTAATTAACGGTACAGTGATTCCGCGTGGGACAAGAGTATCCTGGTCAATGCTTGCAGCCGGAAGAGATCCAGAAGTTTATGCTAACCCAGAGGAATTTCTGCCCGAACGTTGGCTAGACAAGAATAAGGAAACAAGTTCACTGCCAATGATACACTTTGGCTCAGGCTCGCATCGTTGTTTAGGAGAGCATCTATCAATGCTGGAAGGAACGATGATGTTAGCATTATTGGTGCGCCACTTCGATTGGGAGTTAGTTAACGGTCGTTCTTCTCTCGAAGAATTACAGCAAAACCTGTTAATTTATCCGTCAGATCGAATGCCAGTACGCTTTCGAGGGAGAAACTTAGCCTAAACTTTTCAAACTCCGCAGTTTTTAGGAATATACAATATAGCCCGATTACCGCTCTTATGTCACTCTAAGCATAGGAAAATAGGTAATCAGGGGTAAAATTCGTTTGAGCAATAGGAATGGGAAATAAATTCATCAAAGAAATCAGCTTAGGAAATCCAAAAGATTATTGCGGAATCGGAAATATCTTCAACCAGCTTTGGATGAGATTGAAGTAGATATAAAATATTCCATTTATATGCGGTACACACAATTTTGTTGTAAGTAGCGATCGACTTCCTCGAACCATTTTTCCCAAGCTTTGGCAATAGCGTCTGGGAGTTGGGGTTCAGCTATTCTATTTTGGTGCTTGTGTATCACAAAGTCGATGCAGTCACTGACTTCTGGCAAGAATGATTCTGGAAGTTGCGGCAATAAGGGCGATCGTAATATCAGGAATAGTCATAATAATTGCCCATTCCAGTCGTTTTTATTTTTATACAATCATAACAAGCGATCACCCTTATTTTAGCAGTCAATAGTGGGTGCTAGCCACTGTTTATGGATTAGCTTGAGTGGTCCCTAATTCCAAACGCCAACGCTGCATGACTTCATCATCCAATAATGGCTTGCTAGAAAGAAAGCCCTGACTTGGTAATTCTCCTACAACAACTCTTAATAGCTGTTCTTCTGGAGTTTCTTCATCAACTCGTAGTGGATCTAAACTGTTCATCCACTGGTATAGTTCGCTTCCTACTTCTTTCCCCCAAGGATGCAATTTTCCATTTATAGCTAAATGTACACCAATTCCCGAATCTTTAGCTTCCTGTGAAATTTCACTGACTACAGTATGTAAAGTATGTAATTCAGAGTTGGATGAACTTGTGGTAATACTCAGTAAAACAATCTGTGCATTGACTAACTTAGCTACTTCTATTGTCTTTTTCAAAGACTCTTCAATTTGTTCAATATGCTGCTCTTTAATCTGGCTATAAGATTTCGACTCTGCTAATACCAAAGTATCTGCTTCTAAGCCAATTACATCTATTTCGGCAAAAGATGCTTTTTTGTCCCGACGATGAATATTTCCTCCAAACTGAATCCAGCTATAAGGCATGAGTTGATACAAAACAGCAGCGGTTATCAGTACAGCGTCACCTCCATTCCTCAAAAAGTGTGAAGCTAATTCATTCAGCTTATAGGTAAAGTGTATCTTATCCAGTTCTGGAAGCTGAAAAAGCTCGGCACAGCCCACACATTCAATAAATTCTTGTACTCGTTCTATTGGATACCAGGTCGTAAGATTACAATGAGAACAACTCAGATTATAACCACGACGAACTAAACCGACTGATAATAATACAGGTAGGTGTTTTGAGACAAACTTATTTTTAGCTTTTTGGTCATTAATTCCTATATTGTTAACCCATTGATAAATATTATCTATCTTGTACCCTCCCTGTTGAACTTGTCGATTATTGTCCTCTGTTCGACGTTCCAATGATTTACAGATTCCTAATCCATGATCGTTGACAAAATCAATTGTTTTCCTAAAACCTCCAAAACGTTTAATAAACCCCTTAGCATAGCGGGTATGTTCATTAATTTCAATTTTTAAATTAGCATCCTTAAATCTTTGGGTAATTACCATTTCATCAGTAGGAATATAAAGGCAGCAGTCTTGTTTAGAGCTTACAGTTCCAGTAATTCCCTGACTACTCACTCTTGTTGATAGTCCTATGAACATATCCCTTCCATAAGGATTGTTATCTGCCCATTCGATTTGATGCTGGCTATTCGATAGAAAAACAGCAGAGGATTTATTGAGAGGTAGCAATAACCGCCTGCTTGATGCTAAACGAACTTCGGCTTCCCAGCCAAACAAGAATTCTTTATTTTGATGTCCTATCGGTACTGGAGGGCTAAAGCGAACCGAACCATCTTCAAATTTAATATAAGTTGTATTGATAGGACTCCCGGTGTAAGCTTGACCTCTGAAAAAAGTTAAAGGGAAATTTTGATAGATAACTTCTACTCTGAAATGGCCAACAAATCTAACAAAAGCTTGGTATACGCTATCGGCTAAATTTTGTGCCTCTTCTATGTCTGTATTAATAACAATTAATATTTTCTGGATGGAAGGTATTCCTTCCCAAATTATCTCCGCTAATTGCTCAATGTTATCTAGCACTTCTGATTTTGGCAAATAAAGCTTATTAGCCATTTCATCACTGAAGGAACGAGTATTCCAATAAGCAGCAGCAATATCAATATCTTAGTCATCACCCAAAAAAATAGTTAGTAGGTTTGGACAATCCATTCGTTGTTGAATTGGATCGAGTTGTTGTATTTTGCTAAGTTTAATTTTTGTTAAACAAATAGGATTATAGTCTCTGGCAAGGAGCAAGCTATTTTTAATTAATTGTTCAAAATTTTGAGGTGCGTTTAAAAAATTAGCTGCCAGATGTTGTGTCAAAAAATTTCTATATCGGTTCGATATTTTTCCCGATTGTATTGACAGCTCAAAATCATAAAAGTTGCAAGTGTTTACACCCAAAACACGGCTATAATCTAGAGTATTATTATTATGAAATTCTCGAAATAGATAAACAATATGAGATAAACTTGTAGGCTCCACACTTTGAGCAGGACAATTATGCAAAGGAATCGTTTCTATTCCTTCAATATGCTGCTGAATTTGCTCTTTGTTAACAAAAACACACTGGACTGGTAGAGTTTCTTCTAGAATTGTATATATAGATTCCCCACTATTTGGGTAGGAGCTAAAAATAAAGTCAGGATTAATTGAGATAATTCTCTCTTTCAAGAACTCAATATCTTGACCATTTTCATGAATTGGTATAATTGCGTTAGTTAATCCTCCCCAGATATGGGTGTAGAGCATGATTGCATTTTGAAAATCCTCTCGATTGCGAACTAAATAAACAAGGCGTAAGGGACGAGAGGTAAGCTTTAAGGTAACTTCTTTTTCAGATAAGTACATAGTTCGTATTTTTAGCAACAGCTTTCAGGAATTGCCTGAGTATGATAACATTACTTGATATAACAAAGAAAAAATGAAAGCCCTGTTGCCACATTGAATTGCTTTAGACTCTCTGTTGCACAATATATTCCTTCATATCCTCAAGCGGATCATCAGGCAGCGGTAGAACAAACATTCTTTTCATTGTTCCGGCAACTCGACGCTTCTTTGTCGGCTTTTCTTGATAGGAGTTTTTAGCCTGCTTTTCGATCAAAAACTCAATATAACGAAGCACTTCTGTCTGAAGAGACTCAGGGAGTTCTGCTAATTTTTCTAAAATGACTGGCTGTATCATGGTTTCTACTTGCGATCGCCCTATCTATTCCATTAAAGCAGCAACACCCAATGTCAGCAACAGAATACCCCATCATCTAGCCCGATCGCCCTCACTTTACCCAAATCCCGATCGCACTAACACTATCATAATTGTGCAACTTGCCTAAAATCGCCCGATCGACTATTCTTCCTAGTAGATATGATCTTGATATAAGAACAAACAAAAATATGACAGCAATATTACCGCCTTGGATACTTTTAGACTCCCTATTGCACAACTGGCTACTAGAAGATATCGGTAGGGGCGATCGCACAACATCGGCCTTATTTCCCGCAAACAGCATCCAGGGTACAGCTAAATGGATAGTCAAAGAAGCTGGAGTCATTGCCGGATTGCCAATTGCCGATCGCACATTTAAACTTTTAGACAGCAGCCTCAGTTTCATCCCCCAAGTACCGGAAGGGAAACTGTGCGAGAAAGGAGAAGTAATCGCCGAGATTTCCGGCAATTTCGATGCGCTGCTAACCGGAGAAAGAGTAGCATTAAA
This sequence comes from Microcoleus sp. Pol1C5, assembly GCF_036701115.1. Taxonomy (NCBI): domain Bacteria; kingdom Bacillati; phylum Cyanobacteriota; class Cyanophyceae; order Oscillatoriales; family Microcoleaceae; genus Microcoleus; species Microcoleus sp. Pol1C5. The sequence goes on from NZ_JAUBQE010000018.1 coordinate 109,437, forward strand.
CTTGGCAATGCGTTTGAGCGGCATCGCTACATTAACTCAGAAATATGTTGACAAAATTGCCGATTTACCCGTGCAATTAGTGGATACGCGCAAGACAACGCCCGGATTGAGATTGTTGGAAAAATACGCGACTCAAGTCGGCGGTGCTTGCAATCACCGGATGGGATTAGATGACGCGGTGATGATTAAAGACAATCACATTGCGGCGGCTGGAGGAATTGCAGAGGCGATCGCCCTAATTCGCAATTCTATCCCCTATCCGCTGACGATCGAAGTCGAAACCGAAACTCTGGCTGAGGTAGAGACAGCTTTGCAGCACAAAGCCGATATTATCATGTTGGATAATATGTCCTTTGATTTGATGAGGCAGGCTGTGGGAATAATTCGCCAAAAGAGCGATCTGGTAAAAATTGAAGCTTCCGGCAATGTTACTTTAGAAACAATCAGAAGTGTTGCAGAAACCGGAGTTGACTATATTTCTACCAGTGCTCCGATTACGCGATCGACTTGGCTGGATTTGAGTATGAAAATTAATAGTTAGTTGACTGTTGACTGTTGTGATATCAAATGCGGGTTAAATACTCCCTTTATCTCTTAGTCTTGCCTTGCCCGGACTTCGTTTATGTGCTCGCGTTGGTAGCGGTTTCAACCGCTTAGTGATAAAGAAGTTAATGAACCCGGATTTAGTATCATTAGTCAATGGTAACAAGGCAAATTTCCAATTCCCAATTCCCAATTCCCAATTCCCAATTACTTCGAGATAAAATGAACCCAAAAATTCCCGTCAGGCATACAGAGGCTGCGGATTAAGCGGTAATTATAGTGCAAGTAAGCACCGCTGACACTTGTATCGTAGCCACTTCGGAACCACTCACCATAGGGATCGTGAACGAAGAATCCCTCGCTGTCGTAGCCTGATGCAACTATAATGTGACCGAAAGACGTGAAGTATCCATGAATGACAGCCGGATTTCCGCTGGCGAGCCAATCTTGAACGTCATCAACAGTTGCATTCTCGGTAAAGAAATCTTGAGCGCCGTAATCTCTAACAATCTTTGCTAAATCGTAGGGGTCCCAGCGACTGTAACCTTTGGCGATCGCATATTCGTAAAGTTCGTCTTCATATTGCCCGGTTTGTTGGCGCCGTGGCACCTTCAAAAAGTCCATACACATCGCTAATGAAGTTACATTGCAAGAACCTGTAGGATTATTCAAGTTATCCATTTGCGATCGGTAAGGAATGCCAAGCCTGACAGTTGGGGGATTCGGTTTGGGATAAAACAGAACGCTGTCTTGAGTAACTTGAGCGTGTGCTCCAAAAACATACCAAATTCCTGAACCTTTGAAAGACTCGTTGCGGAGAGCAACTCTGATGTGACCGCGAGCCGGAGCAAAAGCCAATATCTCAAACTCTTTTCCGGCTGGTATTACTTGTTTTTCCGAGTCGTGAAGTTGAGAAGACGCCAGCGGTTTTGATTTAAAAATGGTGTCTCTGACCGTTTTCAGGATCAGCGGATGTGTGGGAATCTCCTCTGGTTTGGTTTCAATCAGCTTTTTGGCTGTGACTGCTCCCAAAAAACCCGGTTCGCCGCACTTCATCAGAGTTTGAAATCGGTGGAGGGTGGCGGTAGAGAGAGGGCCAAAAATTCCGTCTACGGGAGGCTTCAGTAAACCCAGGTCAATGAGGCGGCTTTGAATTTGACCACTGAGTTCGTCGTCTGCAGCAATTGCTTTGGCATCGTACCTAATTTTTGAGTTGAGAAAATTTTGTAATTTCATGCTTGCGTGCGTGCCCCTGTCAATCGATTTTAGATTTTAGATTTTAGATTTTAGAATTACGATCGCCGATCAATCTGGTTTCCCTAGACTTAATTGCTTGCTCGTCAATAATTCCCAGTTTATCGTCTCATAAAATTACGGTAATTTTGCCGATCAATCGATTTTAGATTTTAGATTTTAGAATTACGATCGCCGATCGATCCGGTTTCCCTAGACTAAATTGCTGGCTTGTCAATAATTCCGAGTTTATCGTCTCATAAAATTACCGTAATTTTGCCACTCGTCCGTACCTTAAAGGCTTCATATTAATTCTTTGATACAAAACCTTCAAGGCGCGAGCCGATCGAATTTCACGCACTATTGACTAAAAATCCCTCGTGCGCGTTGACATTGTTTCTGCCGAATGCCGAATGCCGTTGGATGGCTCAAAAGCAGAGGAATGGGAGAATTGCCCTGTTGAGGCGATGTCCAATTTATGCTTCGTCGGGACGAATTACCACAACACCCATCGCGTCGGGAGAGAGATATTTGACGGCGGCTTCTCGGAGATCCTCGGCAGTCTGAGCTTGGATGCAGGCGGCATAGTTGAGGGCGGGAGCGATATCTCCTACCATCGACTGATAGTAACCGTACAAACTTGCTCGATCGCTCGGAGTTTCGTTACCAAAGATAAACCGATTTGCTACTTGAGTGCGGATGCGGGAAATTTCGGCATCTGTCACCAGTTCGGTTTGGATAGTGCGGATGTGTTGGACGATGGCAGCTTCCACTGCTGGCAAGTTTTCTGTCGGTAGTTGAGCGGAAATCGAGAATACGCCGCCGAGTCGCTGAGTCATGTTGCTGACCGAAATTGATGAGACTAGCCCTTTTTCTTCGCGCAAATCCTGAACCAAGCGAGTGGTGCGGCCGTGACCCAATATTGTCGCCAAAACGTCGAGGGCATAAGTTTCTGACATTTCCATGAAACCAGGCACTCGCCACATCACGATCAGTCGGGCTTGCTGAAGGGCAGAGTCTACAAATTCGCGGCGGACTGTTTCTGTAAACGGCGATTCTTGGCCGTAGTTCAGGATTTGGGATTCTGGGTGAAAGTTGCCGACAGCAGGCACATTTATTTTGTTGGTTTGTGCTGTACTTTTTGCTGCAAAACTGTCTGCGACAATTTCTATTAGTTGCTCGACTGGCAAATTGCCTACAGCTACGGCTGTCATCGCCCCTGGCTGATATCTGCTGCTGTGGAAATCCCGCATTTGTTGGGCTGTCAACTGTTCGATTACCGCAGTCGGGCCGAGTACCGGTCGCTTGTAGGGCAGGACTTCAAAGGCTAATTCCATCGATCGCTGATAGGTACGGCGGCGGGGATTGTCTTCCGATCGTCTAATTTCTTCTAATACTACCAGCCGTTCTCGATCGAAGGCGTCGTCGGGAATGCTGGCGTTGAGCAACACATCGACTTGCAGGGGAGCTAGTTCGGCAAAATCTTTAGGAGCTGTGGTGATGTAATAGTTAGTGTAATCTTGGCTGGTGGCAGCATTGGTGACAGCGCCGCGCTGTTCGATCGCGCGCTCAAATTCGCCACTGGGAATGCTGGGAGTTCCCTTAAAAATCATGTGTTCTAAAAAGTGAGCCATGCCGTTAATGTCGTCGGGTTCGACGGCTGAGCCTAAATTGAGCCATACGCTGAGGTTAACAGCATCGACCGGCAAGTGTTCGGCTATAACGGTGAGGCCGTTGGGGAAATGGCGGATTGTTGGGGCGTTGAGGGGCGATCGAGCTGAGGTTTTGAGTAGGGTGGATGTCATTGTGCTTTTAAATTTATCTTGTTCTCTATATCTTAAAGGGTCTTGAAGGAAGGGCTCAGGTATTGGGCATTTGGGGCGAAAAATGCAATGGGATATGGACGGTAATGCACGCACCAAGTTTTTGGTCTCCCTGGAGCAAGTCCTGTTAACGTATTTCTGCGATCGCGATCGTTAATTTATCCTAATAGTTGCGCAAGTCCTCTGTTTTTTTGGTGACAGCATTCGATGGAAAATCGAAGATTGAATAACAACTTAGTATTTCCACAAGCAGCTTTTCAACGATTTTGGCGATCGACTTCGGGGAAAATCGGCTTAATTTTGACTGTAGCGCTGATGATATCCGCACTGTTGGCCCCCCTACTTTCCCCTTACGATTCGGCGGTCGATCGAGATTATTTGTCGCGTTTAGTGGCTCCTAGCGCTAAACATTGGTTTGGCACCGACGGTTTGGGGCGAGATTTGTTGGTGCGGGTGTGGCACGGATTGGGGATATCTTTACTCGTCAGCCTGGTTTCTGTGGGTGCGGGTTTAATTGTGGGAGCGCTTTTGGGGCTAGTGGCCGGGTATTTTCGGGGGTGGCTGGAAATTGCGATCGGCACTTTGGCCGATATTTTGTTAGCTTTTCCTTCGATTTTACTGGCGATCGGCGTTGTTACCGTCACCGGGCCGAGCCTGCAAAGTGTAATTATCGCTGTCAGCCTCGTGCAAATTCCGATTTACATCCGCTTAACTCGCAGTATGGTGCTGTCTCTGCGGGAACAAGAATTTGTTTTGGCTGTCAAGGCCTTGGGCGCCAGCGACTTGCGGATTATTTTTCGCCACATTTTGCCGGGAAGTCTCGCGCCTCTAGTTGTACAAGCAACTCTTTCGACTGGTACGGCGACACTAGAAGCTGCAGGTTTGGGTTTTTTGGGTTTGGGCGCACAGCCGCCGGTTCCTGAGTTGGGGACAATGCTTTCTGATGCTTTTAAGGGCGGATACGCTCTTTCGTCTCCTTGGACTATTTTGTTTCCCGGTTTGCTGATTACCTTGACTGTTCTGGGTTTTAATCTTTTGGGCGACGGGCTGCGAGACGCTTTAGACCCCAGATCCAATGCTGCGGCAAGGAAATAGCAATATTCAGAACTTACGCAGCAAGCACAGTATTTGAGCCATACTGTGGCTCCTCTAAAAATTGTTCAGGTATGCTCAAACTTTTGGCGGGAGTTGAAGCCTTTTCAAAGTCGTAGCCTGGGCTGCCGACTGAGGTGATACCCGCTATGACTGGCTGCATTAAGATTGGCCCGGATTGGCGGCTGTCGCGCCCGCTCGCGATCGTTAATTCTGCGACTGATTTATTGACTTTTTGCACCAGCCAACTCACAAAGGCTTGACCCAAAATTGTCGCCATTTCCGGGGTGGGGTTAACCTGTTCCTCTGGAACGCCTTCGAGGGCGATACCGCGAATGTCTGAACCCTGTTGCAGCTTTTTTAAGTTATAGTTTGGCAAAATAGTCAATAGTATTTTGGCAGTCCTGCATAGTAATGATAATCAAGCTTTTGGCTCTCTACATAAACTAGCGTTGGTAGTCATGCACAGTAAAAATATCGTTTTCTTATGCAAAAATTATAGTGATGTTCACAGTTAAAAATTGCCCCAATATGGTGAAAGCAGTTTTTTTGACAAAGACAAGGTTTTACGAAGCAAACGAGAAATTTGTTGGAGTAAAGTATTATTAAATCTTTCAATATGACGGGTATTTCCCAATTCTTTACCTACAGGTCTATGTCTTTTAAAAGGTAGCACTTCCTCATCTAGATTCCCACAAATCAGTATAACAAACAGCACATTGTCTATAGACAT
>NZ_JAUBQE010000019.1:0-113708 GCF_036701115.1 Microcoleus sp. Pol1C5
CGGACCTATCTTTTTTTACCATAATCCAGTCAAATCCTTATTCGATCAGGCTTTGAGCGGGGTTGTCACCCCGCCAGGTTTCCAACACTTTAACTCTTTCGCTGATATTACGCTATCCCTGGCGAAAACTTTAGACCAAATGGGAATTCCTATTTCTGTCGAACCTTCAACAATTGCTTCTCAGATCAGCGACAATTCCACAACAGAAGAAAACCACCTGCTAGAAAAGTGGATGAACACGGCACCATCAGACTTATTTCAGATAAAATGGTCTCATTATTGGAAACCTTATTTTTTAAAAGAGCTCAAGGGACATCTCAATTTAGAACTTTTTGCTATTAATTACGAATTCGCCAACAACACTGATGATTATGATTACTGGATTTACGATGCTGTCAATAACTTATCCCACAAACTAGCCGTAAGCCAATATTCTAAAAACGTCTTAATCCAAGCTGGATGTCCGGCGGCCAACGTATCAGTCATGCCTCTAGGTTTCAATCCTTTAATCTCGCAAATCTATTTTGCCAGACCGCAAAAAAACCAGGAAGATATAAAGTATATTCTGCACATGACCAATTCTTTTGATTTATATAGATTTGGCACGGATCTGGCTATTCAAGCTTTTTGGGAAGAGTTTAGAGATGATTCTAACGTAGAGTTAATAATCAAAAATGGTGGCAAACATCCAGATGTTATAGTGGAGCATCTCGTAAATATCGAAAAACAATTCGGCAAGTTCAAGTCAAGAATTCGGATCATCCCTAAATTTTGTAATAAAGCAGAACTAGCTGATTTATACTTGTCAGCCGATGCTTTTTTAGCTCCCTTTCGCGGCGAGGGTTTTGCAATTAAAATTTTGGATGCGTTTGCAGCAGGTTTGCCCGTCGCTATGACTATGTACGGTGGCCCGACCGAGTACGCGAATGCTGATAACTGCTATCCCATTGCTTACGATCTAATTCCCGTCGGAAAGTGTTACGATACTCAGTATCTAAAAATCAGAAATGATCCTCATTGGGCCGAACCCAATGTTCAGTCTGTTCGCGAACAGTTGCGAAACATTGTGGAAGATCCGATGCGTTTTCAGGTAGCTCACAAAGCTAAAGAGACGGCGGATTTATTTAATTGGGAAGCTGCCGCTCAAAAATTGTTAAGATTAATGCGAAAGTTGTTTTAGGAGCAGAAATTATGGGACTCGAACGCAAAATGTTTAGGGGAATGTTTTCGCCCGGAGAGGTTGTACGATTAAAACAGCCTTGTTTTACTCCCGGGCGATTGTTTGAGCCAGGAAAATATAAAGCTGATGAGTTGCCAGATATCGCTTTTGATATGGGTTTGGTAGACCATTTGCCACCAGTCAAAGGCAACAGTTCAGAAAATTTCAATGTTCAGAACCCACCAGCTCAAAACCTTGAGGAATAGACTCCCGTTTGTAGTAAGGACTTCAGTGCCGAAAAATCTCCTTTGTAGTAAGGACTTTAGTGCTGAAAATTAAAATAAATAATCAAAGACTCAAGTCCTGACTGCAAAAAAGATAAAGCCAATTTAACCATTTTCTTCTATCTGGGCAATTAACCCTTTCAAAACTTGACTAGCTTTGTCGTTCTCAATCTGACAAGTTCCGGCATTTTGGTGCCCACCGCCGCCATATCTTAACATTAACTCCCCAATATTAGTTTGAGAAGTTTTGTTAAATATTGACTTGCCAACTGCGAGAACAGTATTTTGTTGTTTCAGTCCCCAAAGTACGTGAATCGATATATTGCACTGAGGGAACAAAGCATAAATTACAAAACGATTTCCCGCATAAATCACCTCTTCGTTACGCAAATCCAAAACAACTAAATTATTATAAACTTTGGCGCATCGCTGTATTTGCTCTTTAAATTTTTCTTCTTGCTCGAAGTAGAGATCTACTCTTTCTTTTACATCAGGAAGCTGCAAAATTTCATCGATGGTATGATTTTTGCAGTAATCGATTAACTGCATCATTAATTGATAATTGGAGACGGTAAATTCTTTAAACCTTCCTAAGCCTGTTCGGGCGTCCATTAGGAAGTTTAACAATACCCATTCTTGCGGATGCAGAACCTCTTCTTGGGCAAATTGAGCGGAATCTGATTTGTCAACTGCCGCCATCATCGCCTCAGAAATATCAGGAAACTTTGCTTTGCCTCCATAATATTTGTACAGTACCCTAGCAGCAGAAGCTGCATATGGATCGATGATATGGTTGATTTTGATTTTCTCGTGTCTGAGAGTTTCGCTGAAGTGGTGATCGAAAGCTAGATGAACTCCCTCAACATAGGGTAAATTGGTGCTAATATCGTTATTTGTTATTTCGATTTTCCCATCCTGCATATCTTTAGGATGCACGAATTTAATCTCGTCGATCATATCGAGTTCTTTGAGCAAAACGGCACAGACAAGACCGTCAAAATCGCTGCGGGTGACTAATCTGTATTTTTTAGTGAGTGGCATATGCTTATGTGATGCGGAGGAACTGATCACCAGCTAATATAACGTATTACCCGATCGCTTTCCAATATGAACGCAGACCCTTACGCTTGGATAGAGAAGGCCCTGGACACAGTTCGCCGTGCCGATTGGTATCGATCGCCCCAATCGCTCGAAAGTTCCCCCGGGCCTGTGGTAAAATTAGCAAGCCGTCGGCTGATTAACTTTGCCAGCAACGATTATCTCGGACTTGCCGGCGATGACAGGTTAATTCAAGCAGCTATGGCTGCAACTAAGGAATTTGGTACGGGTGCGACGGGTTCGAGGTTGCTAAGCGGACACCGCGATTTGCACCGACAGCTAGAACAAGCTATTGCTAATTTAAAACAAACAGAAGATGCTTTAGTATTCAGTTCGGGATATTTGGCGAATCTAGGGGCGATCGCATCCGTTGTCGGCAAGCGCGATTTGATATTATCTGACAAGTACAACCATTCGAGCCTGAAAAACGGAGCCGCACTCAGCGGTGCCACTTCCCTAGAGTACAATCACTGCAATCTTGAGGATTTAAAGGCCAAGCTAGAGCAAAATCGCGCCAGATACCGCAAGTGTTTAATTATTACCGATAGCGTCTTTAGCATGGATGGGGACTTGTGTCAGCTACCACAGTTGTTGGCTGTGACCGAAACCTTTAACTGCATGGTATTAGTAGATGAAGCTCACGCTACAGGAGTTTTCGGTGCTAGCGGTGCTGGTTGTGCAGAACATTTCGGGTGTACGGGAACACCACTGATTCAAGTGGGGACACTCAGCAAAGCTTTGGGAAGTTTAGGTGGTTACGTTGCGGGCTCTGCTGCTTTAATTGATTTTCTGCGTAATCGAGCTCCGAGTTGGATTTATACTACAGCATTGACGCCTGCTGACACGGCGGCTGCTTTGGAAGCTGTGAGGATTGTACAGCAAGAACCAGAACGCCGAGTTCGGTTGCGACAAAATATCGAAACTTTCAAATATTGCGCGATTACCAATCACCAATTACCAATTAGCAATTCCCTCTCCCCTATTTTCAGTCTTCCGTTAAAAGATGCAGCCTCCGCTTTAACAATCGGCAGCAAACTCAAGGAGATGGGTATTTTTGCTCCGGCGATTCGGCCTCCGACGGTAAGCGTCAGTCGAATTCGGATTTCGCTGATGGCAACTCACGAGCTCGCACACCTTCAGCAGTTGGTAGAGGCGCTGAAGCAAGTTGTGAGTTTTAAGTAAATGTTGGGTACGTCATAAATACCTTACCCTTGGAGTAAATGTTGTGAGATGGGGAGAATTTCAACTTCTGCCTTCTGCCTTCTGCTGCTCTAGGCTTTTCCAGCTCTAGCTTTCGTCCTTTGGCAGCTCTAGCGTTCTGCCTTTTTTTTGATTGTCAAGATATCCCTATTGACTTATGACCAATCTTATACAGTAGTTTGGCCTATCGGTCAACAACTGTAAATTTTTTGTAAATTTAGATACTTTTTGGAATTTAGCGCTATATTAGAGAAGTAGCAAGTACACCAAATTTAATATAAGGAACGTCCACCATGAACACAAATCGTCAAAACGTAAAAAAAGTAGCAGAAACCCACCGTGCTAACATTCACAAGCAACTGATGCACCGCATAGAAGTAGCGAGATCCAGTGGGAATCAAGATTTGGTTCGGGTGCTTGAAGAGGAAATGAGACAGCTTTAAAGAAGCTGCAACTAGAATTTGCCCGTAGTTTGGTTTAGAGGGTTGTGCGAGAAATGTAGAATTCCGGCAACCGCTACCTGTTAAGTTTTGACTCCTCTCTTAGTTGGTAGGAAAAACCCCGGTTTCTTAAAGGAACCGGGGTTTTTTATTGAGAAGGAAGAAAAAAGAGGGAACACTCCTGCACGCACAAACTCTATCTGTAGAGTGCGCCTCAGCCCACAGAGTCTGTACCAATAGCGGATTGAAGCATTCATTTTTTGCCTAAGTTCTGAAGTCAGAACGAAGAAGCAAGAGGGAAGAACAAGACTTACGCTGCATTGCTTCTATTTTGACAGTATCTGTAGTAATAAAATGCGCCTCGGCGTACCCTACTAATAACTACAGGACTAAAGCACCTGACAAATGGATCGGGCCTGCTCACGCCCGATCCCATCACCTTGACCAGTCCGGATCGCTGACAAGTTGACAGTCGCGACTAACGACCAAACTCAATAATAACCGCACGAATAACGTAAACTCATGTGTGTGCTATTGGCTGGAAAATTGAGCAATTTTCTAGGGAACTCAAGCAATTAACCGGGAGAGAATCTTGCCACTCCGATCAAGCTAGAATTAACACAAATCATATTGCTTGTCATGAACTTGTGTGGCTTAGGTGCTCAAAAGTTTAGCCGATAAAAATGGTAAAACAATAGATAAAATTAAACAGGGGCTGCTATTAAGTTATTTAATTGAGTAACTAAAACTTCTTGTTCGATGTTTATTGTATAATTTTTTGGTGCTGGTACAGCGAGCTGTGACAGTTGGGTAAGTCCTGGTAATATTGAAGATCAATTGAGATAAATTTTCAGGGTGGATTGGGAAAGGCAGCTTTGCCAAAATTTAAAAATAGCAAAAATGCTTAACAGAAATAAGTTAAAAGCTATAAAGCTGAACCTCATGGTCGCGACAGCAAAATCCCCAAAATAATAGGTAAAATTGATGGCGACAGACATCCGACACGAGCCGGAAAACGGCTACCACTCAGAACCAGCTCAGCCTTCCCTAATAGAAAATCTGAATAGGCGATCGCCCATGCGCCTCCAGAGAAGCCTGAGTTCTATTGAAACCTGGGGATTTGGTCTGAGCGGTCATATCGCATGGGTAACAATTGCACCACCAATGTACGCGGCTCTGGGCCCAAATGCAATTTTCGTCTGGCTGCCCGCGGTGCTGTTGGGGGTAATGCTGAACCTGCAAGTGAAACGCTTAGGGGAACATTGGCCAGAGATGTCAGGGGGAACGCCCAACTATATCACCAGGCTACTGAGGAACTATCCCTCTCTAGGTCGCTATGCGGCGTTCGGTTACTTTCTGAGTTGGGTAGTATATCCATCAGTGAATGCGATCGTCATCACAGACCTCATCCAAGCTAACCTGGAACCCTTGGGCATTCCCTGTCCCAGAACAATTCTCATAGTTGGATTCACGCTGATCGCTTATATTGTGGCATTTAGTGGCACTCGCGCTCTAGGAATACTGCACGCATTTTTCGTGTTCCCAGCAATTGGATTTCTACTGGTGTTTGGCATTCAAGGGATGGGATGGTTAGCTTTATCTCCAGAGAGTCCCGGACTTTTCCCCAGCAGTTGGCCAGCCTTAACCTTTGTGGACTGGGCTAAGTGGTCGTGCTTCGCAATCTACGCTACTTGCGCCTGCGAAACCGCTTCCTCTTTTGTCGCCGACAGCCGTCGTCCCAGTGAAACTTTGCGGTTTCTAAACTTAGCTGCGGCGCTAATTGTACCCATATTTCTAGCCAACTCCTGGGTACTAATGCGCTTAGCCACCGCTGAAGGACTGGGGGAAGATTCATTTAAGAATTTATTAGCAGCCGCCGTACCATTTTGGGGTCCGTCAGCTTCATTAATCGTGACACTGTTGCTGGCTTCAAGCTGTTTTCTAGCTTGCGCCACTGCGGTTTCTAACTCTCCCCGAATTTTGTACCAACTCGCTCTTGATGGATATGTTGCACCCGTTTTTGCGATCGTTTCGCGACGAGGTGTTCTGCAACCGGGCTTGATATTTTGCGTTTTAATTAATCTGATCGGTTTACTTTGGATAGATATAACTCGGCTATTGGTGATTGGTTGTGTTGCCTTCATCGTAATGTTGATGTCACTCTATCTCGGACTCTGGCTGCGGCGAGGCTCTCCAGAAGTGCGATGGCCTTGGTTGGCATTAGGCTTTTTGATTTTTGATGGTGTGGTGTTGCTGGTTGGAGGCTTAGCTTGGAGTCGGGAAGATGTGCTGATTGGGTTGCTGTTTCCTGTGGTTATTTTCGTAGTGGATGCGGCTATCCGTCGCATTCCCTTTGCACCGTTTCATCCAGAATGGTGGATTCAGCGTTATCGGCAAGAGCGCAAGAGCTTGATACCAGATTTTGTGGCGTTTCAGGTTGTAGTCGCGATTTTACTGATTTGTAGCGCCGTTACGATCGGGTGGTTGTTTGGTATCCCCTTAGAGGCTAACTCAAGTCTTGCCTCTAATCTTTTGGTAGTGCTAGTTTTGAGTATCACCTTTGTCGGGATAGCCGTTGCCTGTTGGACGAGTATATCCCAGGTTGTCTTAATGGACGAGGCACGAGAGGGAGCAGAACAGCTTTTTACCATTGCCCTAGATGCTATTGTAGTGCTGGATGAAAAAGGTGTAATTCGTCAGACTAATCCCGCTGCTGAAAGCGTCTTCGGAATAGATATTACAAGGCTAATTGGGTCTTACCTGAACAAATTACTACCCGGATTAGGGGCTCAGCCAGAGCAGTGGCTCAGTCGCAGCGAACAAACCCTCAATTTACCAGATGGAAACTCGCGCATCCTCGAAGTTGCCATCTCAAACCGATTCTCTCAACAAGCTTCTCTTTCCAATCAGGATCTCCAAGAATATGTGGCGATCGTGCGCGATATCACCGATCGCAAGCAAGCCCAAGAAGCACTCCAAAAAGCTAATGAGGAATTAGAAATAAAAGTCAAGGAGCGTACATCTGAACTCACCCATACTGTGCAGCAATTGCAAAATGAGATTGAAGAGCGCCAGCGGATAGAAGCAAATCTCAGAGCTATGCAAAATCAAATTGTTGTCCAAGAAAAACTAGCTTCTCTGGGCAGTTTAACCGCAGGGATTGCCCACGAAATCAGAAACCCCTTAAACTTTGTCAACAATTTCTCAGAACTTTCTGCTGAATTAACCGAAGAACTGTGTGAAAAAATTGAAAATCAAGCAGAACGTTTAGATCCTGAAACCAGTGAGGATATTGCCGAGCTATTAACCGATCTCACAGCTAATCTTAAAAAAATCAATCAACACGGTCAAAGAGCAGACAAAATCGTTGGCAATATGCTTTTGCATTCTCGCGGACAAAGCGGCCAGTGGGAAGCTACAGATATAAATACTTTATTGGCCGAATATATCAATCTAGCCTATCACGGTATGCGAGCAAAGGAAGCTGCTTTTAACATTACCATAGAAACAGACTATGACAATGACATTGGCGAAGTAGAGGTCGTGCCACAAGACATCGGCAGGGTTTTTCTTAACATTATTAGCAATGCTTGCTATGCAGCCTATAAAAAGAAACAAGAAATCGGAGAAGACTTTTCACCGCTGCTTGACGTGAGAACTCGAAATCTTGTTGACGCGATTGAAATCCGCATTCGCGATAATGGCTCAGGTATAAAACCAGAGGTACTCGATAAAATTTTTAATCCCTTTTTTACTACAAAGCCACCAGCGGAAGGTACTGGTCTAGGTCTTTCTATCAGTCAGGATGTTATCGTCCAGCAACATCGAGGAGAACTAAAAGTCGAAACAGAAGTAGGAAAATACACAGAGTTTATAATCACATTGCAAAAAAAAGTAGCAGAAATTAAGGATTTCAAAAAATGAAAGTAATGGTTGTAGACGACGAGGAAGATATTCAGTCACTGTTCAAGCAGAAATTTAGGAAAGAAATCAAAGCAGGGCAAATTCAATTTCATTTTTGCCTGTCCGCCGAGGCAGCTTTGAACTACTTAGAGAACCAGGATGAAGCGTCTATAGTATTGATTTTATCGGATATTAATATGCCAGGAATGAATGGGCTCGAACTGCTAAGAATTCTCAAAGAAAAGTTTCCCGATTTAAAAGTTTTTATGATTACGGCTTATGGAGATGAGAAAAATTACCAAACCGCAATGGCTTATGGAGCTGATGACTATATTACTAAGCCTGTTAATTTTGATACACTCAAAAATAAAATACTCAATCTGGAGTAAATTGACAAGAAAAAATATTGAGTCATGCGTAATGGGTAATGGGTAATTGAAAGCAGTACCTTAGTCGAGTTAAAATTGCTCGATTGCATTTTGTTTCTGTCCTTCTGGAGCGCTAATTTTTTGTGAGTTTTAAGAGTAAATAAAAAATTAATATGTCAGCAAAAATACTGTTTGTGGATGATGAACCCTATTTAGAATCTCTACTTTCCCAGAGATTTAGGAAAAAAATCAGCGCCGAAAAATGGCCCCTTTTTTATGCCCACAATTGCGTACAAGCGCTGGAAAATTGAAACAACATCCGAATCTAGATATAATAGTGACCGATCTTAATATGCCTGAAATGGATGGCCTGACTTTACTCTCTAAACTTAACCCTCTTTTGTAACTCTCGTGGTAGTATAAGCAGTGACACACCCCAAAAGCATTGCCAGTCCTATGGTAGAGCCTCGTCAACCAGTACCCACAGTCAAATTTATAGATGAATACTGTCAAATTTACCAAAACATATTTCCAGAAGTTAGGAGCTTTGAAGCTTTTAAGTGCTTACATATCGGTATGATATCGGACATAAAACGGAAAACACTACCATCAATAGCGAAAGTTATAGGGCTAGATAATCATCAAGCATTACACCATTTTTTAACACAATCACCTTGGGATGTACAAGAATTAAGTCAGCAACGATTAGAATTAATATTATATGTACTTCAATGGCGCCCAATAATACTAATAATTGATTAGACAGGAGATAAAAAAAGGGGGATGCGACTTATTATGTAAAACGACAGTAAATTGGAAATTTAGGTAAAACAGATAATGGTATCGTTGCAGTTACAGTGTATGGTGTTTTATCTGGTCTGACTTTTCCTCTATTATTTGAAGTTGATAAACCGAGAGAAACACTGCAACCAGGAGATGAATATCTAACTAAACCTGAAATTGCCGCAAAAATGATCGAACAATTGCGTGCGATGGGATTTAAATTTAATCTTGTCCTAGCAGATAGTTTACACGGAGAGAGCAGTAAAAATTTTATTCAAATACTAGAGGAATTGAATCTAAATTTTATTGTGGCAATTCGCTCTAACCACAAAGCATGGGAAGTTACAGACGCGAAAGTCAAATATTCAAAATAGCAAAGATTCAAAGGTGTCTTCTCTGATTTAAGCTCGGAAGACAGATATATAAGAGAGATTATTTGTGGTGATAATCCGGAAATTAAATATTGGCAAATCACAACTGATAAAGAGGAGCTGCCCAAAAACACTACTTGGTATGTAATGAGTAAATTTCCCAACATTACACCCAGAGAAGTAGGTAATTTTTAGGGTTTAAGAACTTGGGTAGAATCTGGGGGTGACAACCCGCCCCAAACCCAGAGTTAGTAAGGATTGAGCCAACTTGTAGTAAAAAAAGATAGGCCACAGAATTATTACACGCTTGCCTATCCAAAAAAATAATGATACTAACATTCTACCAGACCCAATTACAAAAATACCTGACGCCATCTCAGTTTTTGGTGGTGACAACCTTGCTATCCTTGATGCAATCTGAAAAACAAGTGAGATTAGAACGGCTCTCCCGAGTATTTCCCTGTCTAATTACAGCGGAAAGTCGGCGACGAAAATTACAAAGATCTTTAGATTTACCTAACTTAACGATCGAATTAATTTGGTTCCCATTAATTACTTATTGGTTGACCACTTATTGCCGTGTAGGTACTCGCTTATCAAGATCCATCGCTCGCAGTCAATGGGGGTGTATTAATCTGTTCATGGTTAGCTTAATCTGGGAGCGAAGAGCAATTCCGTTATACTGGTCATTGTTGCCCAAATTGGGCAGCAGCAACTTCGAGGAACAAACTACAAATCTACAGCCTGTTTTACCATTATTTTCAGAATATAAAGTCATCGTTTTAGAAGACCGTGAATTTTGTCCGGTAGACGCAAGGATTCTGGCTGAAGGAAAAGGGTGTGTCTTTTTGCTTAAGACTGAAGAGGAATCATGGTATCGAAATAGAACATTTAGTTTGGCAACGGTTAGATGAATTAGGAATAGTTCCAGGAACCTCTTTATATTTTCAAGGTAAAAGAGTGAGAAAAACTCGGCTTGCCACGGGATTTGAGGTTGCTTGCAAGTGGAAAAGAAACTATAGGGCATGGAAGGTTGATCGAGCATGGTTTATTCTCACGGCTTTAGGGTCATTGTCGGCAGCTATCGATGCTTACAAACAACGGATGGGCATTGAATAAATGTTCCGAGATTATAAAACAGGAGGCTACGATATGACAGGAACTAGCTTAAAAGGAAACCGACTGATTAACATAATTCTGCTCGTGACACTCGCCTACAGTTCTGCAATATTGGAAGGCACTGATATTGGGAGAAAGAAGCTAGAAAAATATGTATGTCGGCGTCAAGAACCTAAAAAAAAATATCGAAGACGGAGTACATTTGGTGTTGGCTTAGATGGATAAAAGTGGGTTAATTATCTCGAACAATATTCGGATGAGGTGGAACAGTTAATCAAGTTAACTCGAAATAAACGCCGCTTTTATCAAGAAGGTATGCGGGCCGCAACCCTGAGTCGGTCTATGTCCTAAGCCTCTTTGTCACCCCAGCAGAAATTCCACTCAATCTCCGGAAAAAGGCTAGACTTGAGCGCAGACATATTCAGTAAAACTATCTCTATATTGCCACGGCGTACACACAGAAAAATGGCTATAGTTATACTTACTGATTTTGGCAATGAAGCGGGTATTCAATCCCGCTCTATTACTTCTCAATACCCTCTTGCTGCTAACTGCAAAGAGGGTTATGGCGAGGGATTCTCGGAGGAATTATGATGAACCTAAATTTAGATACTATTTTCTCATCGCTGATGAACCCGGCCCTGAACGAGTTTCAGGTTTGGGCTTTGCAAAACCCGGAAGAAAGTCTCAGCAAAACGATGCTACCGCCGATCGCCCTGATTGAGGGTTTGATTGCCAACGAACCCACCTATTTGCAGATAAAACGGCTGGCTTTCGGAGCCAACTTTTGCTGCGCGGGGCAAGTCGTGATGGGAGAGTTTGACACCCTGGAAAAAGCACTCACATCGCCCCAGGCGCGCGGATGGCGGCTTGGTACTTCTGTACTCGATCCCGATAACGCCCCCAACCAAGATGTCGGCGGTAGGAACCTTTTTCTACTGTCTTTGTCCGATCGCGAAACTGATGGTAGCAGCAACCACGCAGCATTCCGAAGCTGTATGCAGAAATATCTCTTCAACAGTGCGACAGCGGATCGCCAGGGAGACGAAATCAGCAGGCGGTTGCTCGATCGGCTAGCCGCCGATTATGCCCAAATGCCACACGGTTCGGGGGGAGCGTTTTTTACCGATGTCAAGCGGGGTTGGATGGGATTTTTAGTCCGATACCTGCACTACGTCATCTTTGGGATTAATCCAGATGATTTAGAGTCGATCGAACTCCTCACCGAATTGCATTACACTCGCCAAAGCCCGCTGCACTACTTCGCCGTCATCGGCAACCTGCTGCAAAGCCTGAACCTCTTTGGACACGGGGATTTGTCCGCTCTAATCGAGCGTGCAGCGACTATCTATGAGAATTCCCCAGCTTTAGCCGACTTCGAGGAGAGCTCGGAAAACAACGGCATGACTAAGCGGGAATTGGCAAAGCTGATGACATCAATTATGGGCATAGCGGGACTGCAAGGCCCCCTGCACCTAGGCTACACGGCAATGGGATACCGCCCTCTCCCCGCCTATAAAGGACAGCAGACGGCCGAAATTAACCCGACTGATTTTTGGGATCAGCTCGATTTGGACGATCGCCAGTCGATCGAGCTCTTCCTTCTGGAATGCGCCCGCCTCTGGGCCCCCGTCAGCGCCACGCACCGAGTCGCGACAGAGCCATTCACCGCAACGGTAGCGGGCAAAGAGCGCACTTTCCCTGCCGGCACCAAGGTACTGATACCGCTCAGCCTGGGGCTGCTAGACGGGAGTTTCTGGGGCTCTACGGTATACGAATTCAACCCTAAGCGCGAGAATCTGTGCCCTTTTCATATGGGATTTCATTCCGTGGGCGATCGTAGCGCGGGACGGATTTGCCCGGGTAAAGACATCGCACTCAATATGCTGGTGGATGTCGTGAGTACGGTAGGCAAAGTGCGACGAGCCTCTGATCCCAATTTGCAGGGGTAATCAATCCAAAAGCTCGATCGGACAGCGGTTGAAACTGAGATATTGCACCATTCTCGCTTAACAGGCCCGACGGCCCACCCCACAAGACATCGAGTTTATTGTGGGGTGTCCCCCCCGCCCTTGAATAACTGATTGGCTATGATTCAAGATGTGAGTTGAAACCGCACGTCACATAAACTATCGAGCGAGCGATCGACTAAGAAATCAAGGGGGTATCTAATAGGGAACCAAAACACAACTATTTTGAGGATAGATAATACCATGTTAATCGAACACAAGCAACTAAAAGACATCGCGAATTGGATGAAAGTAGAACATCCAGCCGAGTTACCCGAAGCCCTGCAAGGTATCTTTTTTATGGACGGGAATGTTTTACCAGACGATTGTCTGACGATGTACAGTTCAGACTGGAATGCTGCGGAACGGACGTTATTGCTGCACGTTTTTGACCCTGTTATCTGGACATTTCATTCATCAATGGCGGGACGGATGTTAATTTATTTAGTTAAATTTTCTCGCTTCAGCTACTTGTTCCGATTCTCGGATGCAACTTTGCAGCACGGACACATTACGCCCATAGTGTTTGGATTCGCTGTGCCGCAGTGGCTTGTAGATTTTTTGATCGATCGAGATCCGAACACTCCGAATGGAGATATCTGGTATCGCACAAACTCGTTTTTCGGCAGACCTCCTGACAACGGATATATACTTCGCAGGATTGTAGACAAAGATGGGAACTACACATCAGCTTTTCCAGATATGCTGTCTAAGGTTGAGAGTGATTGTTTAATTATTGCCAAAGAGTGAAAATATTTAGGAAAACTACAAAACCCGCTTAATTAGGCGGGTTTTGTCGATCGAAGTGGGGGGATTTGAACCGACGACCTATACGATGCCAAGTTTGATGTGATATCGTTTCCGATTGTATCGGAATCATAAAATCGAGTCAACAGTTAACACTCAACCATTCAGTTTTTCGACCCCGAGTCATATCAACTGCGGTAGCATGGGAATTAATATTACCCACAGGTTGGACACAGCGCCGTGCAACCGGAAACGATATTACTTCTGGTTTATCAGAGTTTATTTGCCATGATTATACAGCGTATTCCAGGTTCATAAAGTAGTAGGGACAAGGCATTGCCTTGTCCCTACGGGGATTCATGGATCAGGAGTGTACTTCACAAACAACGTGGAATTTGCAGTAAGATGTTTGGTTTCACCCTTTTTTTATTTGCCAACAGTCTCTTAATCCATCGTCCCTACAATATTCTCACCTAATTAATTAGCTCGATCGCACTAAAGGAGAGCAAAATCTGTGGCAGTAATCACGCTTGCAGGCACATTGCGGAGAGTTGCCAAAAGTTGACCGGAACCCGTAACTCGGATGAGAGTTGAACTATTCTCAGCAACAATGCTCAGTTGGGAGAAATCCAGACCACCAATTAAGCCGATCGAATCGAGGCCGTATTGAAAGTCTAAAATAGTCTCGCTGCCTAGGTCAATACCCAACATAAATCGATCGTTCCCGGTGCCTCCAATCAGAGTATCATTCCCTTGATCTCCAAACAAGAAGTCGTCCCCAGCACTGCCAAGCAAACTGTCCTCATCCTTACCGCCGTAAAGAGTATCGTTCCCGACCTCCCCATTGACAGTATCCTGACCTTCATTGCCAAACAGCAAATCGTTGCCCAAACCGCCGCATATTTGGTCTTTTCCGCCAGTAGAACCAATAGGAAGAGGGCTACCAATATCCCCGTACACTGTATCTTCCCCCTCGCCGCCACAGATAGTATCACTGCCTTCATCGCCAAACAGCAGGTTGCTGCCCAATTCGCCCAGAACAACGTCATCGCCCTTGCCGGCACGTACTGTATCATTACCATCACCACCTGCGATCGTATCTTGATTTTTCTCCCCGCTGAGGAAGTCATCGCCCGCCAAACCGAACACCAAATCGTTGCCAGTCAAATCAGGGTCGAAGGGGTTAATAGTTCCCCCGTAGATAATATCGTTACCCTGGTCGCCAATTAAAGTATCGCTCTCCTGGTCGCCGAAAATAATGTCGTCATCTTTGCCGCCGTAAACAACATCGTCGTTCTTGCCCGCAAAGATTAAATCCTCTCCAGCAACTCCATTGAGGTAATCATTACCCTCATTGCCAAACACCAAGTCCGTGTCTATATCGGGGCCAACCGGGAAAGCACTGTTAAGTCCCCCGTAAACATTATCATTGCCTCGCAACCCGGCCAACAAATCATCGCCGTCAAAACCATTTATTTCGTCACCGTTATTAGTGGCGAGAATAGTGTCGTTGCCGTTAGTACCGTTGCGGGTATTAGTGGCAGAATTTGGGCCGCGAATACTGCTAATGCTTGGTAAAACAATTTGTTCACAAATGCAGTCAGCATCTTGTCCTTCTTGCGGTGGTAGTGGTGTTGGTGTTGGTGTTGGTGTTGGTGGGACTGGGGCGAAGGAATTGCCAAAGTTAATATTGCTAACATTAGTGCCACTGACAGCAATAATATCAGCAGGATTGGCAGTAGTTTGCGTTCCACCAGCCTGCTGGACTTCCCGAACTCGATAAGTTCCCGGCCCTAAATTAGCGAAACTATAGCCTCCTAAACTATCAGTTGAAGTATTAACTTCTCCAGCATCTAAAGAGTCATTGCTGTTAACGTCAAGGAAGATTTGCCAGTTCGGCAAGAGCGGTTCTTGAGCATCCAAAACCCCATTGTTATTGAGGTCATTAAACTTGCTGCCGGAGATACTAATATTTTGGAAATTGCCAAAATTAACGTTCGATTGACTTGCGCCACTACCCAGATTAACCGCCGCCGGATTAGCAGTAGTTTGCGTCCAACCAGTCTGCTGGACTTCCCGCACATTGTAGGTGCCGGGATTGAGGTTGTTGAAGCTGTAATTACCAGAATTGTCAGTGGTAACAATAGTTTCGCCCGAATCTAAAGAGTTGTTCCCGTTAGCATCGAGGAAAATTTGCCATCCCGAAAGACCAGTTTCCTCCGCATCCTGAGTAGCGTTGCCGTTGCGGTCGTTGAATTTAAGACCGCTGATGCTGCTTTGTTGGACGGGAGTCGGAGGCAGAGGCGGAGTCGGAGTCGGAGTTGGAGGCGGAGTGGGAGTTGGAGTCGGAGTCGGAGTAGGTGTGGGTATTGTTTGGTTGCCAAAATTCACCGTAGCAGGAGTAGTTTGACCTGCTGTCAGAATCACTGGGGGCGGGTTTTGAGTAGTTTGCCGACTGCCAACTGGCACAACTTCCCGGACGCTGTAAGTGCCAGCAGGCAAGTTGGGGAAAGTGAAACTGCCGTCAGCCCCGGTAGTTGCGGAAGTTTCTCCGACACTGAGAATGCTGTCACCGTTGGTGTCGAGGAAAACTGTAACTCCGGGAACGCCAAGTTCTCCGGCAGCTTGAGTGCCGTTGCCGTCAATGTCGTTAAATTTGATGCCGGTGATGGTACTCAGCGGTACGACAACGGGAACAGGCTGTGCGGAAAATTCCGAAGTGTTGCCGGCGGCGTCGGTTGCTGTGGCGGTGATTAATTGGCCTGCGGTGACTGCTGCTGGGAAAGTTTGATTGAAAGCAGCGTTGCCTGCAGCGTCTGTAGTTACCGGGATAGAAGCAATTAAGGTTTGACCTTGGGTTCCCGGGGGATTGTTGGCGAAAAATTGCAGGGTGAAGTTGGTATTGGGGGTGCTGTTGTAAGTTCCGGCGACGGTGACGCTGCCAGCACTAGCGGTAGCGGTGGTGAGTACGGGGGTGTTTTGGAGGTTGTTTGCACCGGTGTCGGCGTCGCCGGGGTCGTTGGCGGTGATGCCGTTGTTGCCGAGGTCGATGCCTAAGCCAAGGTTGGCGAAGATCGAGTTGTTTTGGATGCTATTGCCGGTACCGGAATTAACTGTGACCCCAGCTATAGCGTTATTGGCTATAGTATTCCCCAGGCCAGGTGCTGTGCCGCCGATCGCATTATTGGAAGAGTCAACCAATACCCCAGGAGCGCTATTCGCCACTGCGGTAGTGCCGTCGGTTCCGACGCCGATGAAGTTTCCCCGCACAAAGTTACCTGTAGCTCCGGCATTAATGATGACACCGCTACTGCTATTGCCAGAAATGACGTTGCGCTCGCCTGCCGTCGAGTCCCCGCCAATTGTATTGTTGGTGGCATTGGCAGTGATGGCAACGCCAAAACCGCCGTTGGCGATGGCTGCCGTACCTGCGGTATTGGTGCCGATGAAATTGCCTCGCACAGTGTTCCCTGTGGCACCGACACCCGATATGCTGATGCCACTGCCAACATTGCCAGAAATAATGTTCCGAACCGCTACTGTACTGCCACCGATCGTATTGTTGATCCCATTGTCTATGACGACACCTGCACCGTTGCTCAAGGCTGTTCCAGCGGCATTGAGGCCGATGAAATTGGCTTGGACAGCGTTGCTGCTGCTATTGTCAACAATGCTGATGCCACTGTTAGCATTACCGGAAATGACGTTGCCAGCACCTGTTACACTACCGCCAATCGTATTATTGTTTGCGCTTCCCTGGAGAGCTACGCCCACACTATTTGCAACTGCATTGGTACCGCTGACATCTGTACCGATGTAGTTGCCTACGAGTTGGTTGTTGATGGCTGCCGTGCCAGCAATGACTGCGCCAGTACCGTTACCAGAAATAATATTGCGGGTAGCCTCGGTGCTGCCCCCAACTATATTGTTAGCTGCCTCTTGGATAACTACTCCGGCACCGATGTTGGCTACTGCAGCCGTGCCCGCTGCATTAGTGCCAATAAAGTTGCCCAGTACAGAGTTGCTCCCGCCAGCAATGATGACACCGAAAGTAGTATTGCCGGAAATGACATTGCGATCGCCCGGGTTAGGCCCGCCAATTATGTTACCGGTCGCACCGGACTGAATGACGAGGCCAAATACGCCGTTGGGCCGGGGCAGAGTGCCCGTGGCATCAAGACCGATGTAATTGCCAGATACTGTGTTCCCATTGCTTTCAACGGAGATGCCTGCGGTGGTGAAGCCATTGATTATTAGTCCCCGCACCGTGCTGCCACCGCTACCAGCAGCAAGGATCAGACCGTTTCCAACAGTATTGTTGCCAGATAGCTCGATAAGTGGGACGCCTGCAAATCCAGTCTGCGAGGTACCGTCGATGATTGTGGGAGCGGTAATAGGTGGCAAGAGCGAGAGGGGTGCGATCGTCTGAACGCCTGCACCGGGAATGTTGAAGTTAATATTGTGCGGCGGTGCGGCCGCTGCATTCGCATCCGTAATCGCTTGTCGCAGCGAACCAGGCCCAGAGTCAGCGGTATTAATAACAGTAAACGTCGCCAAGGTATGCGCGTAATTTGCCATTACCTCCGGCTCGATCGCCAATCCTGTTTTAATCGCTCCCGTAGCGTATTCAAGTACCCAGTTTCCGCCTTTTTGGGCACTGCCCGTAATATCTGCAGAAGCAGCAATATTAGCTTTTGTTAACTTGCTCAGCTTTTGTACAAAAGCTTCTCCTTTTTTACCTGCAGCTACGTTGCAACCGTAAAGCAGAATTTCAAATCGATTTTGAAGTGAGTTGACAGATGACGAAAACCACCGTTTCAAACAGCCGCGATATGTTTCTAAATTGTCGGAATTTAGGCTAGTTTGCCCTAGCTGCAAATTTCCCGATTCCCCGTGAGAAATAATGTGAACGCTTTCTATACCTTTGCGGCTCTGCAATGCTTCGGCAATTTGTTCGATGCCGTCCCGCGTGCGATCGACTAAAATTACCTCTGTAGCCGCTTTAACACCGACCGCCAGACTCTGCCAATCTTCAACTGCTGAATCTACGAATACTATTTGTTGGTTTTTCATAATTATTGTTCCCCCATGCACCTAGTTAGGTTTTCACAATGTTGTTTCCGTGCGATGATAGTCGCTACTTCAATCCACCACAAATACGGCTAGCACAAAACCCGCCTTTAACTTAGTAAAAGAGTTGTACAGACAAAGCTTTACAATTATCTATTTTTGTGATTCTTGTAAATCTGTTGGAGCTGGAAAGTTACTCGATCGCACTTTTTTATTCTCAACTTAAAAAAACCAGACAGCAGGTACAGCTAGCTTGTTCCCGATTACGGAAATTTTTCAAAAAACGTAAGTATCATTTACACAACTTAATGTACGGTTTTTTACTAAGTACACTTTTGTGAAAAAGAATCCAACTCTACGCAAATTCCAAACCCAGAGAGTGGTAGGTATCCAGCCATTCTTCAATCTCAAATCTCCAGTCTCGAATCTCAAACCGCAGGGCTGGGATTTTGGCAAATTCAGCGTGTCCCTCATAACATAGAGGAATAGTCGCCTTCATGGCATCATAGAAACTTGTCCCTCACATAATTGAAATAGATGACCGCTCAAAACTCCCCTGTTTCCCCCGTCACTTGGATAGAAGACAGAGTTCTGCTAATTGACCAAAACCGACTCCCGAAAGAATACGGTGTAGTCGAAATTAGCCGCTGCGAAGATATGGCTGAGGCGATTAAAACTATGATAGTCCGAGGTGCTCCGGCGATCGGGGTAGCAGCAGCCTACGGGATGTATTTGGGGGCGCGAGAAATTGAAACGGGCGATCGCACCGAGTTTTTTACTAAACTAGAACAAGTTGGCGAGTTATTGCGATCGACTCGTCCCACTGCGGTTAATTTGTTTTGGGCAATATCGCGAATGCTCAAAACAGCCGAGAGAACTAGCGGTTCTGTCGAACAAGTGCAAAAAACTTTGTTAGAAATGGCTAAAACCATTCAAGCCGAAGACTTGCAAACTTGTAAAGATATCGGCGACAAAGGTTTAGAAGTTCTGCCAGCTACACCGGAAAAATTGAACTTACTAACTCACTGCAATGCAGGTGCTTTGGCAACTGCCGGCTACGGAACTGCTTTAGGTGTATTTCGTTCTGCTTGGCGAGAAGGAAGACTCGGAAGAGTTTTTGCAGACGAAACTAGGCCGCGTCTCCAAGGTGCAAAACTGACAACTTGGGAATGCGTACAAGAAGGAATTCCCGTGACATTGATAGCCGACAATATGGCCGCTCACTGCATGAAACTCGGCATGATTCACGCAGTAGTTGTTGGTGCAGACAGAATCGCTGCTAACGGCGACGCCGCCAATAAAATTGGCACTTACAGTTTAGCAATTGTTGCCAAAGCTCACAACGTCCCGTTTTTTGTCGCCGCTCCTCTGTCAACAATTGATTTTGAACTTTCCGATGGCAGCAAAATTCCCATT
Organism: Microcoleus sp. Pol1C5; assembly: GCF_036701115.1. Classification (NCBI taxonomy): domain Bacteria; kingdom Bacillati; phylum Cyanobacteriota; class Cyanophyceae; order Oscillatoriales; family Microcoleaceae; genus Microcoleus; species Microcoleus sp. Pol1C5. Next base: position 19,968 of record NZ_JAUBQE010000019.1, read on the forward strand.
GAAGAACGCGATCCAGTTGAAATGTATCAAGTTGGAACTACGCGGATTTGTCCTGTGGGAGTCGAATTTTACAATCCCGCTTTTGACGTAACTCCGGCGGAATTAATATCTGGAATAATCACAGAACACGGCACGGTTGCTCCTGGGGCGTTGAAACAGTTTCAGGCAAAACAATTAGTTTAATTATATGTTTCTCAACTGCTCATTCCAGCGGGTATCTGTGAAATTAAGCAGGATTTATAGCAGCAACTGGCAGATCAAAGTTGCCATGGTCGCAGCTCTAACTCTGCCATTTGTTTTCAGTCCATTCTCGGAAGCTCAAGTTTCACAAACGCTTAAAGCTAAGGAATCAGAAGCCCAAAAAATTGTGGATTCTATGAATAAAGCTCAGCAAGTTTACTATGCGGAAAAAGCCGGTTTTACAAGTTCTGTTTCCAATTTATTGGTTTATATGGGTTTCCAAATTAAACCAGACGCAGCCAATTATAGCTACTCGATCGCCATGGTGAAAAAAGGTGCTGTATTTAACTACGGAGTATCGAAGCAAGCTAATCTCAAAAGTTTTGTGGGGGGAGTCTTTTTGGTGGGAAACAAGACCCAAACAATCTTGTGTCTAAATGTTGCTCCTGGCAAGACTAAACCAGCTAATCCAACTAATACCAAAGGGGTTTTAGCCTGCGGTGCTAATACAGCCAAAGTTACTCAATAAATTATGTATAATTTACTGGGTAATTTAGCAAATAGCTGGATAGTAAATGCAGGTTTAGCTAAGCAATTGCTGGAACAAGAAGCTACTTTACTAGATGCTCGCGTACCTATTTTAAAGTGGTTTTGCCGTCTCCCACCAGCTATTCCCGTAACTTGGCAGGAATTTTCGCGATCGGACTTTCCCCACAAGGGAAAAATTATCGAAAATAACACAGTTTTAACTCAAAAACTGCAAGCAATTGGTATTTGTCAAGACAAACCTGTGATAGTGGTTGCCGATTCTGTGAAAGGGTGGGGCGAAGAGGGTCGAATTGTTTGGATGCTGCGGACTTTGGGACACGAAAAAGCCGTTTTTGTGGATGGAGGATATCGGGCTTTAATTAAAGCTGGAATTAATCGAGTGAAATCTGCAAACAATCCACCGAGAACAGGAGATTTTGTAATATCTCGCCGCTGGAATTGGGAAATTCAGCGGGATGAATTGAAAGCTATTTTAGGCAATGATAATTTAGTAGTTATCGACGCCAGAGAGCCGCGAGAATATGGAGGTAAAACGCCTTACGGAGAAAAGCGAGGTGGCCACATTCCCGGTGCGGTTCACCTCTACTACAAACAGTTAATGGACAAACAGGGACAACTGCTGAGTCGAGAGGAAATTGTCGCTATTTTGCAGCAGAAAGGAGTTTTGCAGTCAACTCAAATTGTGAGTTATTGTACTGGGGGAATTCGTTCTGCATGGTTGACTTGTGTCTTGACAAATGTGGGATTTAATGCTAAGAATTATGCAGGTTCAATGTGGGAATGGTCGGCGTCGCCTGCAGGTAATTATCCTCTTTCAATAAGCCTTTCAGGGGCGGGCTAGAAGCCCAACCCCTACTCCCCACAAGAAAATTTAATGTTTGTGGAACAGGCCGGAAAGCCTGTTCTTGAGAATGGTATCTAAACTCAGATTCAACCTATTAACTACAAACGATCGAGGTTGAGATTCTCAACCGACTTGTTCGATATACTGAGCGAGATCGTCGCGCAGGCGGCTGAGTTCGGCTTCGGTGGTCACGCGCACGCGATCGTCCCTAACCGTAATCAGCACTTTCGCAGCAAAAGGAGTCGGCCAGATATTCGGGTTGCAGAAAACTTCCAAAAAGACATCTCCTGCATACCGATATTCCATCGGTTTTTGGGGAGAAGCTTTAGCGCCAGCGGTTTTGGCTGCTACAGCTTTCAAGCTTTCCATCAAAGCTGCAATTTCGCTTTGCAAATCCCGCGCGGCTTGCGGGGAAAAGCTAAACGAGACAGAACCTTCGACTAAATTCAGTGTCAGCGGAGAAAGAGACATGGGCAATGAAATTTAACATAGGATTGTTAATGATAAAAAATATAATAACCCAAAAGAAGTACATTCCAGCTCAATTGGAAGGCAAAACTGGTATTAATTAAAAATTGTCTCAAGAAGCTAGGCTAAATTAATGAATATAAATCTACTCGCCAGCGAGATTCCGCAAGAGTTTTAACCTGTTATGACTTGATAAGCTTTAAACTAGAAGCCAGAAAACTTGACGGCAGATCGAGGAGATTTTATGGTTGCCGATAACCGTTCCGAAGTCCGCAAGGTTTTAATAATTACTTTATTGCTCAATTTGCTGGTGATGGCAATTAAAGCAGCCGTGGGATGGCTGACTGGTTCCCTCAGTTTGCTGGCAGATGCTTTGCACAGCGTCACGGACAGCGCTAATAATATTTTAGGATTGGTAACTAATCATTATGCAAATCCGCAGCCCGATCGCGATCATCCCTACGGACACCAAAAATTTGATGCTCTCGGAGCTCTGGGAATTGCTGCTTTTCTGGGAATTGCCTGTTTTGAAATTCTCAGCGGTGCTGTCGAAAGGCTGATTAACGGGGGTAAAGTTGTCAAAATATCCCCAAATGAACTGTGGATTTTGCTGATTGTACTGGGGATTAATATTTTTGTCACTTTTTACGAGCGCAGAGTTGGGAAACGCCTTGGGAGCGCGATTTTGGTGGCTGACGCCCAGCACACTATGAGCGATGTTTGGGTGACAATTATGGTGATCGGCGGGTTGATTGGTGTTTGGCAAGGGCAGGTTTGGAATATACCTCAACTGCAATTCCTGGATGTGTTTTTGTCTTTTCCTGTGGCTGTTTTGGTGCTTAGCAGCGGTTGGAAGGTTTTAACAGAAAATTTGCCTTGGTTGGTGGATGAAATGGCGATCGCACCGGAGGTTATTCACGCGATCGCGATCGATGTACCGGGGGTTGTTAACTGTCACTCGATCGCCTCCCGTGGCGTTGTAGGGCGTCAAGTATTTATTGATATGCACGCGATCGTCGATGCTGTCGATGTAGAAACTGCTCACCGGATTACAGAAGAAGTAGAAGCCCGGTTGGAAGAACGTTTCAGCCCTGTACGCATTTTAATTCACGTTGAGCCACCAGCTTACAAGTCGGATCAAATTAGCTACGATTCTGAAGAAAAGGAAGAAGGAAAGAAGAAGCAGGAAGGAGGAAAAATGTAGGCTGTATCCCCAGCAAACAGCAGGTTGAGGGATGAAGGAGGAAGGCGATTTTTGCGATCGCAATTCCTCCAAATTTTTAAATGCTATCAAAGGAATTAGAGCGATCGCACTTAATTTAGTGCTAGTTTTCCACAGGAAAAGGGGGGTTTTCCACAGAAATCAGCAAGTTTTCCACAATAACTTTGATAATTATCGAGCAAGAGACTATTGGTACAAGTTCCGAGTTTTTTGGATTTCTACGGCCATTTTCTGTCGCAAGTCCCAAGGTAGCAGAATTTCGACTTCTGAACCTAAAGCGCGCAACCACCTCCGGGTCAATTGTTGATCTATGTGCTATGGAAGGTTCCGGTAAATTGAAAAAGGGGGAAACTGCTAGGGCTTGTGGTCTGCCCATAGGTCGTGCGGAAGTCACGAATGCCGTCGGCGGTAAGTTCACCTATCTAACTTTGGTAAGTTTCATCCCATAATCAAGTCTAAATCACCAACCGCATCAGCCCCGGATCAATGACCTCCCGTTAGTCTAAAATCTCCTGATTTGTTTTTGGGCTATATTAGGCATATATTCCGCATTTATCTATAAAATAGTACATAGACACCTCTAATTATTCAGGTTGAGCTATGGATGATGCGTACAATATCCGAGAGGCTAGAAAGGGGTTTGGTAGGATGCAGAAACTCATTCTTCAATCGCTATATTTATCCTCTGAACCCATCAAAAAATTTACTTCTGTCAAAAGCACATTACTCAATCTTCAGGATAGAGGTCTTGTCCAATTAAAAGATGATCAGGTTTCTCTAACCGACTTAGGGCAGGCTGTTTGTCAAATTTGGCAAGGGCAGAATAATGATGGAGGAGTAGATTTTTCACCAAAAGCAGAAAGTGAAAGCAAAAAACAATCATCTAAATTAACTAAAATTAGAGAGGCAAAACTTGAGAAAAGTAATCAGTTTCTGGCTCTCTACCAACAAGGACTCAGTTATCAAGAGATAGGTGATCAGCATGGACTAAGCAGAGAAAGAGTCAGGCAAGTTCTGAATATTAATCCTGCATTCCATGAGTATTTGGAAGAACGCAAGAAAGAAAAACTTGCTGAAGAGAGAGTGAAAGCACTTGCTGAACAAGAGAAAGAAGAACGGTTAAAGAAAGAACTCTATTCAAGAAGCTTGGCTGTCCTCTATCCAGAACGAGTGGCAAAATTATGGGACTATGATAAAAATGGAGATCTAAAGCCTGAAGATGTTGTTTCTAGAACTTTACTCCAGGATATATGGCTTAAATGTCCTCTTGATGGACACTCTTGGAAAATGAAAGTTGGTGATATTGTCGCCATCTGGAAAGATAATGGAACAAGTGGATGCCCAATGTGTGCAGGTAGAAAAAAGAAGGCTGAAAAACAGGCTAGTTTAATAGAAGTTTATCCTGAACTGATTAGTCAATACTGGGATTACGAAAAAAACAAAGAACTGGATTTAGATCCAGTTACCCTTTCTTTAGGTAGTAATAAAAAAGCTTGGCTTAAATGCCCCCATGATGGCAATGAATGGCAAACAAAAATTTCCCTAACAATCAATCAACAATGGTCAAAGGGTAATCCCGGATGCCGAGTTTGCAATGGAACTGATGAGCGCAAGCGTGGTGAATGGCACCGTAGAGAGCCAATAGCAGTTGAATTTCCTGATGAAGTGGTGAAGTATTGGTTTTACGACGCAAATAATGAACTAGGACTTGATCCCATGAAATTAACAATTGGATCGAGTAAAGAAGCTTTTTTTAAGTGTCCTATTGATTGTTATGAGTGGGTTGCGCCTCTTTCTCAAATTAAATTATCTTGGAAAAGAGGCAACAGTGGCTGTCCTGCGTGTCGGGGCTGGGTTGCGACTAAAACTACATCTTTGATTTCTATTTATCCCGATTATGTTCCTCAGTATTGGGACTATGAAAAAAATCATCAACTCGGTTTACATCCAACAGCATTGACTAAGGGATCTAACCAAGAGGCTTGGTTTAAATGTCCTATAGATGGATATGAATGGAAAACCCGGATAAATAGTATTACAAGATCTTCTTGGAGTCAAGGGAATAGTGGATGCGCTCGTTGTTTTGGCTGGTCTTTAGAAGCTATCCGTCAGTTTGTTGCTAGTTTAGAAGTTCATATTCCCAACCTAACTCAGGCTGAACTATATAAAATATTTGAGCAATCAGGTGTTTTAGATACAACGAATACTGAGGGACTCAAGATCGTCAAAGATATTATCAAGGGTAAACTGACAGGGCAAAAACTTCGAGATGTAATTCAAGGTAAGCAAATCAAAATCTCTGACGTTGAGATTAGCTTAGATGAGGATATAAAAGGAGATTCTGAACTAAAAGTTGTTGATGAAACATCTCAAACTTTTGATACAAATGGTAATTCTCCACAACAACTTGATAAATCTAATGAACTGCCAAGAGTAAAAGTACAGAAAAGCCTAGAATTTCTAAGTAGTCAAGTTGTTGCTTCAGCAGATCAAGAGGCGATTGATTTCTTTATTGCTTCTAGGCTTAATCGGATTTGGGCAGAAGTTTTTGAGGATGAATCTGCTGTTGAAGGTGTAGAAGCATTTACCGATGAGGGTTATGGTCATCAGGTGAGAGATCAATTTCTTGACGAATACAACCAAGCGCGGGATATGCAAATTCCGTCAGGTTGGGCATTCCGCATTAATGGCAAAATTACCCCTCCAAACTTAATGCAGAAGTTAGCGGCGGTACAGCTACGCAATCGAAAGCGGATGTTAAATCTTTCGTTGACAGGAACAGGTAAAACGATAGGTGGCATTCTTAGCAGCCGCATTATTGATGCTCATCTCTCGATCATTATCTGTCCATTAGACACAATTCCTAACTGGCATGGAGAAATCAAGCACGTTTTTCCAGATAGTCGAGTAACAATAAAAAATTTCAATCCTCATTGGTTAGAGATTGAGGAGGGACATCACTACATTCTGCTGAATCATGAAATGTTCCAGCAACCCTCAACACCTACTCACATTCGACAACTGCTAGAACGATACAAAATTGACCTTATCATTGTAGATGAGATTCATCGTTGTAAACATCGTAGTGATAATCCATCCAAACGACGACAGATGGTTCTTGCACTAATTACTAATGCAGCGGAGAAGAATCCGGATCTTAATGTGCTTGGAATGAGTGCAACTCCTGTAATTAACAACCTAAAAGAGGGGAAAAGTTTAGTTGAGTTAGTAACAGGTGTAGAACGAGCTGATTTAGGTGAAACAGCTACACTCAACAACTGTATGCGTTTGCATCAAGCGCTTGTTACTCTGGGAATTCGCTCCAGAGTCAAGCCCCAAATCAAAATTAACAGGGTTTCGATTCCAGTTGATTGTACTCACTTGGTTGATGAAATGCGGGAAAAAGCTACATCTATTTTAAAAATGGAGCAAATTCTTACCCGCGCCAGAATTCCAGCCATTTTGAAGGAACTTCAACCAAAAACAATTGTTTATACTCATTACGTTGAGGGCATTGTCGATCAGTTAAAAGAGGCGATCGAGGGAGAAGGATGGACTGTCGGTTTTCACATGGGGGGAGATAAGAGTGGCCGTAACAATTTTATTGATGGCTCTACAGACATTTTGATTGCTAGTAGTGCAATGGCTACTGGTGTCGATGGATTTCAACGAGTTTGCGATCGCCTAATTTTGAATATTCCACCCTGGACAAGTGCTGAACTAGAGCAGTTAGAAGGGCGTTTAAATCGTCAGGGACAAGTTCACGATACTCTCACAATCCTTATGCCTGTGACTTATGGTTTAGATGATGGAGAACACTGGAGTTGGGATGAGGGGCGATTAGCTAGGCTGCAAAATAAACAGACGGTTGCTGATGCTGCAGTTGATGGTGTAATGCCTGAAGGACAATTAAGAACAGAATCTCAGGCATTTAGAGATCTACGGCAGTGGTTAGAACGATTGAAGACAGGTGAACAAAAATCAATTATTCGCCCTAGAATCTTTGTTCCACTTCCAGATATTGATCCTGTAGATGTCCAGCGACGGAATCTTCAGTACGGTGATTTTAGCCGGATGAATGCCCGTTGGAGTAACAGCTACAGTCAAACTACCTATAAACGTTTGCAAGGCAATCCAGAAGAGTGGATGCAATATCATACCCTTTATCAAGAAGCCCGAAAAACCTGGTCAATCATTCCTTATGAGGAAGCGATCAAATGGCTTCAGAGGCGATCTGATTTAGTTGTGGCTGATTTTGGTTGTGGCGAAGCGCTGATAGCTAAAGCTCTTGCTGGTAAGCATATAGTTCATAGCTTTGATTTTATTGCTATAAATGATTCGGTTATTGAGTGCGATATGGCTCGTGTGCCTTTGGAGGATAGCTGTCTGGACGTTGCTATGTTTAATCTGTCACTTATGGGTTTAAACATCGCTGATTATATTCGAGAAGCCGCCCGTACACTCAAACTTGATGGACAGCTCTGGATTTATGAGGTCACTTCCCACATGAAAGATATTCAAGGGTTTATTAGGGGACTTGAACTAGCAGGTTTTAGAATAATTGAAAATACTGAAGTAGGGAAATTTCAGTATTTTAGAGCCATCAAATCAGAGGAGGTTGAACTCTCTCAAATTGCAGTACAACTCTAGTGTGCCTAGCGGGCTAACAAATCGTTGTCGCGGAATTTTGAGGGCGGATTTGCAAATTTCGCTTGAGTTTCAAGCTTTATGGGGCCATACGGGCGATCGACTTTCACGAAAAAACTGCGGTAATCTAGAACTATAACAGATGCTTGCTAATATAGAAGTAGCAACTTGGTAGAGCCTATGACATTAGCAATTGCGATCGAACCCGCCCCGGAAAGAAATTGATGCTCATGACGTTGTACGAATCTGTAAAACTCGCGTCGTTTTTCACAGGAAATAACTATGCCATTCAGCGCTTACAAAACCGTCAGTTCAGTCCTCAAAGAATTTCAAATCACCTACACCGAATCGAATTTCATAGTAGAAACAGAGTTTCATGTCTCTGACTATTTTCGAGAAGATTTAGAATTTACAATGCGAGAAGGAGTCGTTGATAATTCTGAATTGGCCATTTGTGAAAATTTGATTTATCCAGTGATCAAAGAAGTTTGGAAGCGCTATTACAGCGGGTTTGTTTTGTGGAGCCATCAATCTCTCACCTATGATCAATATCTTTCGGGATTTCCAGAATATATTTTAGCTAAACGTTCTTTATTAGGAAAAGTTGTTTTTGAACAACCTTACTTTCTGTTAGTTGAAGCGAAACAAGATAACTTTGAAAATGGATGGGCGCAGTGTTTGGCTGAAATGATTGCCGCACACCGACTGAATGAAAACCCAGATCAAGAAGTATTTGGAATTGTCTCGAATGGGCGAGTATGGCAGTTTGGCAAGCTGAAGTCACATAGTTTTACTAAAAACAAACAGTCTTACTTGATTGATGACCTAAATCGACTATTTGCCACTATTAATTACGTGTTTCAAGAGTGCGAATTGCTCCTGAATGCTGAAATGCGCGATCGCAATTAATCCGCTTCCCCAATCAAGGTAAAAGCCGCCCAATCGCTCGGTTGAGGGTGCCGTCGCATCGTCACTAACATTGCCTGCCGCAGGGCTGCCGCTTTATCGGAATTCTGCTGCAATTGACGGTAAAATTCTGTCATCAAATCCGCTGTCGGTGCGTCGGGCACAAACCACAGCGATACTACAATACTGGAAACTCCCGCAGCAATAAACGATCGCGACAACCCCCGCACTCCATCTCCCGAAATCGTTCCCCTACCGGTATTGCAAGCGCTCAGTACCACCAATTCCGCGTTCAGCTTCAGGTTGAGAATCTCCCCAGAAGTCAGCAAACCGTCACCTGCACCCCCCCCTGAATCGGCGGTAGTTGAAGTCATAGCCCCCCCTTGATGTAGGGGCAATCCCCCTGTGGTTGCCCTGGTTGGGGGGGTGCGATCGGGTGCAAGCGCGATCGCCCCCGGTACTCCCAAATCCATATCTTGCAATTCGTTGAGCAATCCGTGAGTCGCTAGATGAATGATTCTCGCTTGCGGCATCTTCTGCACGATCGCCCTTTCTGTAGCATCCTTGCCGACAATAGCTTGCGTTTGGAGTATTCTCGCAATTGCGATCGCTTCCTGTTCGGCCCCGGGCAAAGGACTCAAAGGTGTCGGCGCCTCATCCGGGCTCGATCGAATGCTGGGCATTGTCGGATTTCCGACTACCAATAACTGCGAACTCGGGTGCGAGCGCAGCCGCTGCCGGTGCTGGCGAGTTAAATCCAATACTTGAATTGAAGGTGCAATTGAGACAGTATGTTTTTCTATTATATAATTTCCCGCTGCATCTTGTAAAGCTGCAAATGGAATTAAAAACAGCACGCCTTGAGGGATGAAAATTACCCGGTCGCCCTCATTTTTTGGCAAAATATTGGCGAGCGGTTCTATCAATAATTTGTAAGTTTGATGCAGGCGGCGGTTGAGTCTTCGAGTTGAAACCGCTGCCGAATTATTTGCACTTTCTGCGGCGCGGGCATCCGGTGCAGAACCGCGATTTCTGCCCGTAGCAGCAGCTACTAGCGTATTCCTCGCCACATCAGCCAGGGAAATATCTAAATTACTGGTATCAATTTGGCGGAAAGCAATATCGCCGCTTGGGGCTATCGCCCAGACATAAAGTTTTTCATCAACAATTGAATATTCAATTAATGTCGCTTTTTGCTCCGCAGCTATTCGTCTGATTTGCGCTAAATTTGGCGGTTTTTGCACCGCTAATTGTTCGGAATTCTCAGTTTCCAGGCGAGAAGCCAACAGCTCTGCAAATGCTCGCGCCCTGGCTCTTTCCGCAATTTCTAAAGCGACTTCTATTTGGTTTTGAGCAATCAAAGCCTGCTGCAAAAAACCATAAGTTTCAGCTTGTTTTTCAAACAGCGATACTTTATTTTCGTCAGTCAATCCCGGCCGCAGGGATTCCCAAACTTCCACTGCGGTCATTAATTTCTTGGTTGCCTCCTCAAAGCGGTCGCTTTTTAACAAAGTTGCGCCGATATTGCTGAGAGTATAGCCGGCACCTGGGCTGTTATTTACTTCCCGAAAAATGGTTAAAGCTTGCTGGTAGAATTGCAGCGCTGTTCGATCGGACTTTTGCTGGCGGTGAACAGTTCCCATGCGATCGAGGGTGACAGCTTCTCCGGGGCGATCGCCGATTTCCCGCCGAATTGCCAAAGCTTGTTCTAAAGATGCCAAAGCTTTTTGATATTCAGCGAGATTGCTGTAAGCAAAACCGATATTAGTTAAAATTCGACCTACTCCCATGCGATCGCCCGCTGCTTCCAAAATCTCCAGCGCTTGTTTGTAGTAAGATAAAGCTTCGGTATATGCACCTTGATTGCTGTAATTCAAGCCAATATTATTGAGAGTAGTTCCTTTACCTCTACCGTCCTTTACTTTATCAAAAATTGCCAAAGCTTGCTGATAAAACTCCAGAGATTTTTTATACTGACCGAGATTGTCGTAAACGGCCGCCATGTTATTGAGAGTTATCGCTTCACCGAGCGCATCTTGGACTGCGCGGCGGAGTGCCAAAGCTTGCTGGTAAAATTCCAAAGCTTTTTGATACTGACCGAGATTGCGGTAAACTGCTGCTATGTTTGTCAGGGTTGTGCCTTGCTCTTTCCGAGCTTTGTGCTGTTGAAAAATTGTCAGGGCTTGCTGATAGTAATTGAGGGCTTTTTGCGACTCGCCTAGATTGTTGTAAACCAAACCAATTTGGTTGAGCGTTGCTGCTTCTGCTTGCGGAGCGCTCATTTCCCTGAGACTTGCCAAAACCTGCTCGAATGTTTTCAAAGCTGCGCGGAGTTGACCTTTATTTAATTGCTCGGTAGCTGTTTGATAAAGCTGTTCTGCTTTCGATTTGTTGGTTTCGCGAACTGTTGGGGTTTGTGCCAGAGAGATTTGAGGACAGAAAAATATCTGCCCAGATGGAGACGCCCACAGCAGCAGCGTTGCAGTCGCTAAAAACAGGCATCGGGTATAAAATGTTTGGCAGTCGATCGCCACAAGCAGCTTCTATTCTTAGGATTATAATAATGAGTGTAGGTTATTTCGGTAAATTCACTTATAAATTATGAGCAAATTTTACAATTCTCAAGGATGGCGCGATCGGGTGGCGGTGCTAGCGGGAATTTTTGGCCTCAGCAGTCTCTTGATTTTACCCGTCTTAGCGCAATCTAACCGCGAATCCCAGAGCACTTTTCAGCCCTCTTCCGTACTTGACTCCCCCCAGCGATCGGGCGGCAACATTGCAGATACTCTCAAGAGAGAAAGCGAATTCCAAACTCTTGCTTCTGTGTTGGCTGCTGCTGGTTTGACGGATCTGCTCAGACAAGAAGGTCGTCCTTTAACAATTTTCGCTCCTACCAATCAAGCTTTTCGTAAAAATGCCGCTGTGTACAATCAGCTACTCCAGCCGCAAAACAAGGAGAAATTAGCGAGAGTTTTGAAATATCATTTAATTGCTGGCAGTGTCACTCCTGAAGATGTGGATAAAGGGGAAATTAAAACAGTTGAAGGCGGCACAGTGAAAATTCGCGTCGCACCTGATGGAGTGATTATGAATGATAATGTTAAAGGAGTTCAACCGTCTATTGAGGCTAAAAACGGGGTAATTGTGCGGGTAGATAATTTACTTTTACCCCCAGATTTATGAAACGGACTTTGGCGCGATCCGGCATTTCGGTAGTCCGACAGTCCGGCAAAGGTTTAAACCCCTGCCTCATAGCTTAAGTCGGTTGAAACCGACTGTTAATTACGATCGCACTTCCGATAAATTTTAGTTTTCTTTTAGAGGACTTTAGCTGTGAGACCGGGGTTGAAAACCCCTTTCGGACTATCGGAACGATCGACCAACCCTCAGAACGATAGAAAAAACTGGGTTAACAATTGCCCATAATCAACTATCAACTGTTTGCTGCTACTTCCAATTTCCCACTAAAACATAAGGCGCCCAGAAATATGGATGCTGGTATTTGCTATCTTTTAAAAGCTTGACTTGAGCTCGGCGCAGCGCTTCAGCTTTGTTAACCTGCCCTTGAGATTTAGCTAATTCGCTGTAGAATTCGCTCATAAACACAGCCGTGCTTTCATCGCTAACTTGCCACAGCGTCGCTAGGGTGCTGCGAGCGCCCGCGCGCACCGCAACTCCGGCCAATCCCAAAGCGGCCCTGCTGTCTCCCGCTACGGTTTCGCAAGCGCTTAAAACAAGCAGTTCGATCGGTCTTTTTCGATCTGTTACCCGCAGCAATCCATCTAAATCTTTAACATTTATCTGTCCGTTCCAGTCGAGAATAAATGTTCTTTCAGCGTTGGAACTAAACTGTCCGTGGGTGGCGATGTGAACTACAGGAAAAGGCACTCGATTGATAGTAGCTTGCAGGTTAGCTTTGGTAAAATTCTCATTTTCGCGCTTGTCATTATTCGGCAGTGTTTGGGCAATATCGTTCAATTCTCTTTCGACACCGGGCAGCGGATTGAGATTGTTTGCTTGAAAGCTGGGGGCATTAGCGGCGCCGGCAATTAAGGCTCTTAACTGCGCTTGCGAGAGAGGTTGCGGGTTTAGCAGTTGCAAACCGGGCGTGAGAGCGATCGCATATTTTTCTACTAAATATTGACTGCCGTCGTGGAGCACTGCCATCGGGATATTTCGCAATTCGCCGTCGAGGACAAAAACTAATATTTTGGCTTGGCTTTCTTGCAGTCCTGTTTCGAGCGGGCGGATCAACCAATTATAGACTTTTTGAGTTAAAGGCAAAAAGTTATTGCGGCTGGCTGTGGATTGAAGAGAAGCGTTTTTTTCGCCAGATCGCAATTCTATTAAAGTATTTTCTAGTTCTTGTTGAGTGACAGCCTGACTGTTATTATCCGGGTTAGTGGGAGTGTACAAAAGCAATTTGCCACCGGGCAAGCGAACTATTACTTCTAGCTGCTGTTCGAGGATAATTGGATAGATAATTGCTGCGGTGCGATCGACTTCATCAATTTGTTGGGTTTTGACATCAATGCAGGCATCTTGAAAGAAGTTGTTGAGTTCCGCTATTTGCAGGGATTCTATGACATCTCGAGCTTGTTTGAGAGATTTTTGGCTGTCATCAATTTTGCCTTTACCAATCAGAGATTTGGCGACTTGCAAGTTCAGCGCTACTAATTGGCGGTAAACTGGTTCTACGCTGTCGCGGAAGGAAAATTGCACTTCGGGATTGAGCGCTACCAAGTCGCTCCGCAGCGATCGCAAATTTTCAAACGCATGGGTATAAGCTGCAACTGCTGCTTCAATATACTTTTCGGCTTTGTCGGTATTTCCCAAGCTTTTCTCAATATCTGCTTGCGCTTTGCTGATGCGTCCCAACTGCCAGAAATATTGATAGGTAACGTCGGCTGCTTTGGAGGATGAAACTAAGCTTAAAGCTCGATATGTCAAATTTTCTGCCAGTTTCCACAATTTCGAGCTTTCGTACAGAGTACCCAAACTGCCAACTGCATAAGCTTCTGCTTTTTTATCCCCCAATGTTCTAGCTTGTTCTGCTGCTTTTGTCAAGATTTTATTAATCTCGCTAGCTGTGGGCAATTGTAAAGGCAATCTTGCTGCGGTTGCCCCTCTTTTGCTCAGTTTGAGATAATTTTGAGCTAAGTTAATTTGAGCGTAAATTCCGCCTCTGCTGGCGGGCAAGTTATTGATTTTTGCTTGAATGGACGGCCATAAATCCCCAGCTTTTGTTAATTCGCCGTCTCCTATCCACGGCTGGCTTTCTAACAGCAAACTGAGCTGATTTAGTTGGGCTTGAAGTTGGGCTGTTGGAGATGGAGATAGCTGTGCGGCTTCGCGGTAAAAGTTTAAAGCCTCTTGAGTTTTTAAGATAAGTATTGTGGTATCTTGGTCTTGGGGAGGCAGCAAGATTTGCCTTTCGACAAATGCTCTGGCTGTATTCCCCAAACCGAGCATTGCTGTACTTTCCTCTAAGGGCGATCGCAAATTCCGCGCCACCGTTAAACTCGATTCTAAAATATTTTGAGATAGCTGCAAATTGCCGATAACTCGCAGAATTTCGCCGAGGCCGTACATTGCATCAAATTTCAGCAGCGAATCGGGTCGGTTTGCGATAATTTCTAACTTTTTGCTTGCGGTTTCTGGCGGTAATTCGGTTAAAATTTTACAGTCTTGGATATCCAGAGCGAAAGCATTTAGTAAAGTTTTGCAAGCTCTGGGGTAAAGACCCAAATCTTGCAGGGCTTGGGATTGATTTATCCGATTTTGAATTGCAGCATCTTTGTTCCCGATTTGAGTATAAATTTCGGCGGCTTTTTGCCAAGTTTCGATCGCAGTTTCTGAGTCGCCGCTGGCTCTTTGCAGCCGCCCTTGAATGTCGAGGCTTTGGGCAAAAATTCGCTGTTTTTCCGAGCTATTTGCTAATTTTTGCAGGAGATTGATGCTTTGGTCGATCGCAGTTTTTGCCTGCTGCCACTCTCCGAGTTGCTGGTAGGTGAGCGACAGATTGCTGAGTGCCATTGCTTGATTTAAACTGTCGCTTTTGGCAGCAAATGCAGCGGCGGCTTGCTGCCAGATATTCGCAGCGGCCTCGAACTGTCTCTGTCGGTAAAAATTTTTAGCTTGCTGTACTAACTGCGGGGTATTTTGTTGAGATTGAATAATTGGGATTTGAGCTGTTGCCGAGAGGATTGGCGGCACTGCTGTGGAGATGATAAATAATACAGCAAGCGCGATCGACCAGTGCCTTCCGTACAGTTTTTTGATGGCTGCAAATAGAGAGATACCCGCCAAAATATCGAGTATTTTTTGAATTTTTCCTATCTGTTTGCGTGCCATTTACGGTTCTCAGCTAAAGTTCATCTCGATAGAGCCCCATCGCCCTCAACCTTTCGGCTAAACCTTCTGCCCGAACAGCGCTGCTGTTCGGCTTGCTGCGCCGGCTCCTTCGGCAGTCGCGGCAATCCAATTATCATTAGCATCATACCAGCGCAGGCGATGCCACCTTCGGCCAACACAAAAGCCCGGAGATTATTAGTTGCTCCATCATAACAGATCGAACTCTATCAGCGTTAATTTGTGTTAATCCGCTGATATCTGCGGTAGAAAAATCACATTCTACTCCGGTAAATCAAGGCAGATGCGGGCCACAAGCAGCCCGAGTTTGAACTCGATGATTTGTTCCCGTACCTGCAGGGTTATAGCCAACTAAAATTACTTCCCCCCGTTCGTTTTGAATCCACCCATTAGCAGGCACAATTATCGGCGCAGTTTCCCCATTCCCTCCCTCAATATTTGATAGCGGCTGCGTTTGCAGTGTATTTCCCGAATTTGCCGGTGCTGCGGGCTCGACTAAATTAACTCGCACGCTGTCGCTATTTAACGCTTCGCCGGGATTCGCAGGCAAGCCGCCGCGCCCGGTAATTGTGAATTCGCTTTCCCGCCCTCTTTCGCAGGGATTCTGCCCGATCAATGCCGCCGGATCGACAACGTTTTCCGGCAATTCGACTAACCCAGATGCGGGGTCAATATCAGGAGTTACGATTGTTACCGTGCCGCTGAGGGTGGGGTCTGTTTGAGAAATTGCTACGATATCGCTGGTCGGCAAAAATCGCTGGCTGAACTCTGTATCGAGAATTTGCTCGCCTGTCAATCGAGATTCTACTTGCTGTCTAGTCTGGGATTTTGACCCAAAAATTGCTTGAGAAGAAATCGATATTACTCCCCCTCCTCCATTTCGGGCGTTGGCTGTAATGTCGCTATTCCCTAATCCAACTAATGTACTGAGTCTCAGAGCAATATTCCCGCCGTTCGTATTGTCGGCATTAGTAGCGATCGCGCTATTTCTCAGCAGTTGCAATCCCGATGAATCTAATTGTATTTCCGCTCGTTTCCCGGCTTGCGTGTTGGCTTCAATGCTCCCTGTTTCTAAACGGATGTTGCCGGCTTTAATGTTGATGCTGCCTGCATTGTTCCGCAAATTTTCCGCTGTTTGCAGCGGTTGAAAAGTCTGGCTGCTTGCCGTTATTTGGGCGCCGTTTCTGACAGTAACAGATCGGGCTGCGATCTTGATATTGCCGCCAAAACCGCCTTGCGCCCGATCGGTAACAGTGGCAAAAATGCCCGATCGCTCGCTGGGATTGGCGCTGTTGCTGCCGGCAATCACCACGCGATCGCGCACGCTGATGTCAGTATTGCCCGCGATCGACCGATTAGCCGGATTCCCCCCAGAAGTCGCCGTTTCCAGGCGAGAACCGTTGCGGAGCGCCAGCGATCGCGCGTTTATGACAATTTCGCCGCTTTTTCCGAGCACTTCATCTCCCACTGCGGTGACAATAAAACCGCGATCGAGCGTCACCCCTTCGCGCACGTTAACAATCGCATTTCCCGCATTTCCCCGGGCTGCCGGCTTTTCGGCTTCTGCTTTGCTAGCGCGCGTTACCAGCGCCGCGCCGTTTGTCAGGGAGAGCGATCGCGCCACAATGCTGACATCGCCGCCGTTCCCCACAGCACCGCTGTCAACTTCCGCTTCGAGCCGGCTGCCGCCAGTCAGGGAAACTGCATCTCCCGCGCGCAGGGTAATTTGACCGGCATTTCCCTGTCCCGACGTACCCGTGCGGAGCTTAGCGCCGTCAGCGAGGGAAATTGAGCCGCTGCTAGCAGTAATTCTAATTTTACCGCTCCTGCCGACAACGCCGTTGCCGATGTTGGCGACGATTGCAGTATCGCTCCCAGTCAGGGAAACGCGATCGCGCGCTTCCACAGCTATATTGCCCCCATTTCCTTGACCGGCGGGGTTTTGAGCGTCGGCTTTCCGAACGCCGCTCAGCAGCACCGCACCGTCTCTGACAAACAGAGAACCCGCCCTCACTTCGATCGGCCCGGCATCGCCGACACCTCCGCTTTTAACATCGGTTTCGACGCGGCTGTTCGCGATCGTCACCGCATCCGAAGCGTTGATGCTGATGCTTCCGGGCACAGCGCCCCCCAAATTGAAACCCGCGAGCACGCCCGCATTCAGAGAGCTCTGCGAAGCAATGTCTAAATTTCGAGCGGCGATCGCAATGCTGCCTCTGCCGCTAGCTGACACGTTCAGGCTGGCGCGGTTGTTCAGGGATACGTCAGCGCGCGCCACGCGATCGGGAAAAATCAAGCCGTCAGCGCTCAATTCCACAATTCCCGCCGCCGCCAACCCTCCCAATTCAATTCTGCCATCAGCAGCAGTCAAACTTCCTGCCGCTGAAACCGTCACTCCTGCCGTTCCCGGTGCGGTATTTTGCCCCCCCACTAAAGCCAAAATTCTGCCATTTTGTACCTCAAGTTTGCCGCCTGCATTCAGAATTCCTTTTTCCGTTCCCCGAAACTGCAAACCTACAGGAATATTCACAGTTAACAGCGGCGCAGTTTGCGGATTAGCTGCACTGAAATTCAATCCGCCTCTAAATACCAAATTGCTCGCAGTTGAGGCATAAAAAGCACCCCCGACATCCAACCGCGCCTTCGGTCCGAAGACAATACCGTTGGGATTGAGCAAAAATAAATTGGCATTTCCCAAAACGCCGATCGTTCCCAAAATATTAGAAGGATTGCCGCCAGTTACCCTAGTCAAAATATTTTCCACACCCGCCGGATTGGCAAAATAAACTGCCCTGCCTTCGCGGACGTTAAATTCTCGAAAACTGTGGAATAAATTAGCACCGCGCACCGCGCCCCCCTCTGCGCGATCGCCCGGAATTCCTTTAATCTGGACATTCGGCGCAACCCGAGAATTTTCTGCCCCTAAAGTCGTGTCGGGAACGAGCTGCGCTGTGGCTGGAGTCGAACAGCAAAGATTTGCTAGTTCGGCAAAGATTAATGCACTTAGAAATAAACTTGATTTCATGACGGCTAAAATAGTTGTTTGGCGATCGCCTCCAGCCCTTGACGCATCAACGCCCCAGCAGGTCGATATTTCTGTATAATATCAGCTTACCCTCGGGCCATCATCCAAACTAGAAAACCCAAGATTTGCTCGACCGGAGGTAGCGGATAATCGGTAAGATCGATGGACGCGCATTGCTATCCTAGCTTGAGAAACCGCCAAACCGTACCGCTAGTAACTGTTCCGTAAATCGTCGATATCGGCTGTTGCTTTTGTCGGTTAAACCGTTGAGCCACCACCATTTCTGCAAGGCATTGTCCTAGAGCGGGTTTCAGGTCTTCTTTATTGGCTGACACCAATATAACCGCAGGAGTTTTGATAAATAATTGCTCCGGGGAACGACTCAATAAAAAGTCAATATAACCTGCGAGCTCTGCCTCCGGTTCTCCATTGAATTCCTCGCCGAAAAAAAACGCTAATCTGTCCTTGAAGTTGGCGTTTTACTTCCAATAACACCGGATTGATAATGCCTTCCGATCGAGCTTTTTCGCTACTCACTGCTATTGCCCAGGGAATCGTTTCTCTGAGAGTATCCTGCTGTAAAGAACTGGGAGTAACTGGGGAAATTTCCGGTAAAAATCGAGTTCCTTCAACGATCGTGAGCTCGAAAGCTTCTACAGCTTTGCTGAGAGTGCATTTACTATCAGGCATCGGCTTTCAATTCCTGCGTACCTAGAGCTTCTTGAAATATGGGGCGATCGGCAATGTTTCGATCGAGTTGGATTTGGGGGAGTGAGTGCGATCGCTCTCTTACCACCGAACCAGATAACGCAGATGTACATCTCAAACTTCAATCTTAATCATTTTCAGTTTAAAAACTGAAACTTTAGTTTATAGGGGCATCATATAGTGATGACAAGTGTTCGAGCCAGGATTTTCTAATGGATCTACAATCAGCACAATAAAGTAATCTTTTGGATTATACATTTCCAAAAACATTAGAATTGAAGCCCACATTTCACTTGGAGCCTTTTGGGACGCCTTTATACAATTATTTTGTGTTACATATTCCACAGTCTGTTCATCATACGATCGTTGTATTTTAATTAAGACAATTCCTTTCCCCAATTGCTGATACCCCTTAACAGCTTGCTTTTTAAGCTTACTTAATTGCGAGAATATTTTTTGAGCTACTGGAACTAAATTGTCCAACAACTCTGGAGTTTGAAAAATCTCCTTACTACTAATACCCTCAATGATTGAAGCACGAGGTTGCCTCGGGTTTCTAAATCCTTGAGGTTTACGGTTCTCTTTTGATTGTTTTTTAAGTTGTGATTTTAGATCTGCTACTGCAAATCTTCCGGGAAAAGGCTTCATTATGCTTTGCCGATATTCAGCAGAAATTGTGCGAATCCAAGGCATAGATTGCAGTTTTTCTTTATACAAATTAGTATCTTCGTGTTCCTGTCCTAAAGCCTTCAAGGCAATATTGAAAGCTTTGTTCCACAACTCCTCTGCTTCGTGAAATTTCCCTTGTTGGCAGTACAAGTCTGCTAAATTATGGAAAGATGAGGCAACATCTGGATGATGTTCTCCTAAAATTTCTCTTCTTATCTGTAAAGACTCTATAAACCTAGCTTCTGCTTGTTTATATTGGTTACGATACCAGTATATTAGACCTAAGTTATTTAAAGTATTAGCATAATCTAAATTATTTTTACCTATTAACTTTTCCCTTATATATAAGGACTGTATCAATAGAGGCTCCGCATCTTTATCACAACCTAGCTCCGTGTAAAGTAGTCCTAATTCGTTGAGATTATCGGCATAATAAAGATTATTTTCACCGAAAATCTTTTTCGTAATTTCTAAAGCTTGTTTTAAGTATGTTTTAGCTTTGATTTCCTCTCCTTTTAAGCTGTAGAGATTTCCTAGACTTTGTAGGACAGGGGCTATATGGCGGCAATTTTCTCCCCAATAGCTTTTAAGGCTATCTAAAGATTCTAGTAATAGAGATTCAGCTTCTTTATATTTACCCTGAAGCTGGTACAGCAATCCCAAGTCGCCTTTATACACAGCAATTATTGCAGGGTAATTATCTAATAAAGTTTCAGCACGCTCTACAGTCTTCTCAAGTAAAACCTCAGCTTCTCTATAGCGACCCTGATCTTTATACAAATTTCCCAGAGTATTTAAAACAGTAATTAATAGATCAGGTTCTTGAGCGCCGGAATTCTCTATAAATGATAGAGCCTTGTAAACCAAATTTTCAGTCTTGCTAAAAATATCTTCTTTTTTATATATACTGTTTTCATCCCAACTATTTAAAGAAGAATTATCGTCGATTTGTGACAGATCCTGTAAGCAGTTCTTTAATAGGCTCTCTGCTTCGTTAAGCCGATATTGAAGACGGTAAATTACCGCAAGTTGGTGTCGAACAGATATTATTACTGAATGCCGCCTATCATAACGAGTTATAAAAACCTCTAATACTTTTTTATAGAGTGTTTCTGCTTCACCATAGCGCCCTTGTAATCTGAGAATAGTTGCTAATCGTTTCTGGACACCAGCCACAAAAAGATGATTGCCAGGAAAAGGAATTTTTACGTTTTCTATAAAAGTCTGACACCAATCCTCAGCTAATGCGTACAATCCCTGATTGCTATAAAAAGAGACTAAGATATTGAAAGGATAGCCAAGCTCTTCATTACTTAGATAGCCGATCATCTGTTGGGCAACTTCTTCTATATGAGGAATCAGAGGAGAAATTTGCTTAATTTCGTCGTAATTCGGCGAACTTGGCATCTGTTGTACCAGTGCGGCTATAAATTTTACAAACCCCATTTTCAAATATTCTGCCTCTGGTAGTGCCTCTAGCTTTTGCCGAAAGAACTCTCTGATAAGTTGATGAAACCGATAAATTCCCTCACCGCAAGGCTGAAGTAAATTCAATCGAACAAGCTTATTTTTAGCTTCTTCTGTCGCTTCTAGGGAGTTTTCCAATTCTTCCAGCATTTCCTGAGTAATTCCTTGAGATTCTAATGCTTCTTTTATGGCTTTTGCATCTTCTTCACTCACTGCAAGCTGTAATTCATTGGGTTTCCAAGGAATGGGTGCTGGAGCAAACAAACTGAGAACACAGCCTAACCTCTGCTCAGCATCATTTAGGCGTTCCCAACTCAACTCAAAAGCATCGGCAACTCCTAGTTGAGCTGTCATTGTTGGTTCTGGATTTCTCAAGGCTGGATGTCTTAGACGTTTCTGCTTTAATCGCCGCAACATTTCTGCTAAAGATAAATCTTCATCTTGTGCCAAATATTGCCCTACTAATTCCAATCCTAGAGGCAAATAACCAAGCCACTTGCATAAATTTCTAGCAACCCAAGGCTCTCGCTTTAGCCTTTCTCGCTCCACTAAAGACTTCAGCAGAGCTAGAGCTGCTTTTGGTTTGAGCACATCTAAATCTAGACGAGCAAGCGGTTTACCAAGCCTTTCCCGCGTTGTAATCAACACTTTGAAGCGAGATTCAGATGGTAAATAAGACTTAATGTGCCTGTAATCTGCAACATCATCAATAACAATTAACACCTGACCTTCAGCCCAACGTTGCCAGCAGAATTGTACTTGACCGGCTAATGTCAATCCATTGGGTAAGGTGAAGTTTGGAAAATGCGCGATCGCAAATTCGACAATTTGAACTCCGATGTCTCCACGTTTGGGATACAGCCAGCAAATACCACCTTTGTAGGTTTCTGCATGGCCTTGAGCATACTGGATCGCGAGTTCAGTTTTGCCAACACCGCCCATACCAGCGATCGCCGCAATTACTACCTGATTGTTTTTTTCCAGAAGTTGGTGCAATTCTGAAAGTTGCTCCGTGCGACCGACAAACTCAACAGCACCACTGCGAGGAATATTATTGTGATGTTCGAGACTGCTCTGAGTTGCTAAGACTGTATTTTCTAATCCTTCTGTATGCCCAAGCTTTGGTAATTTTGACTTTGAACAAACCTGGGTCCACGCCTCGATACCGACAATATCTGTCACTTTTAAGCCAAAACCCTTTTCAGCGATCGCCCACGCAGACTCCGGATCGACTCCACCACCGTATAAGAAGGTCTTGACTGTCTTTGGATCTACATCTGCTTTCTCTGCAATACGCTCAAACGTCAGACGCCGCCCTTCACTCTCACGATTAGCAGCTTTGGATTCTTTAAGTATTCTGATTCCTTCTTCAGTAGCCTGCACACTGCGGGATTTGCGTCTTGGAGTCATTGATGTAGTCCGTTCATTTGTATTGCTACTAGATTAACCGCTTCTAAACGCTGCTGACAGCCAATATCGGGGAAGTTTGGGGAACTTTACGATCTTCACCAATCTGCTCTGGAGAAATCCAGTTGACCCCAATAGGCTTGAATCATTAACACTCAAAGGTTCAGCTTATGACAGCCTTTCAACTCAGCCTTTTCCCAGACGAGCCACCCACTCCCCTCGACTCCCTTAACAAAAAGAGAAGGGTAAAACTTCAATCCCAACTAACTGTAATAGAGCAATCCTGCACAACCCATAGAGCCGCACAACTGTTGGAGGTATCCACCACAACTCTCTACCGCGCTCGGAAAGAAGGCAAACCTTACGAGAAGGGCGCTTGGACTGCTACCGCTCTTGGTGCAAACGCTTGGACAGTCATCTACAACCCCTTTAATTCCCACTAACCCTAATCGGAAATAAAACTCATGCTATACGCCTTTGACTATGACAATTCTTTGTCTTCATTTCCCCAATTCCAAAGCGGAGAAATTATCAACGAGTTAGAAACGATCGCTATCGATATTCTAGAGATGATTTTAGGCGATCGCTTCCGTTACTGTCCCCAAGTTCCCCTAGAAATCATCTGTTCTCGTCGAGAAACTTTCACCCGTCTTCCCATTGAACTTTGGAAATTTTGGGTGAGTTCCAGAGTCGATATCGCCTTGATGGAACGCGGCTGTGGTGCTAGTCGCAAAGCCAAACTGGTGATAGAATGTCAATCTCATTGGCACGATCGCCCAGAGGTGCAGGAGCGCGATCGCACAAAAGCCGGACTCCTTGCATCTGTTGGCGTTCCCTTAGTATACCTGCGACCAATCGATCGAGATCGACGCTTCTATCGTTTCTACACACCCAATGGACAAAAAGAAGTCTTCTACAACTCAATTACCCAACAAGGACGGACAGAACTGGAAGCATTTTTGCAACACTATTTAACACAGTTGACAGTTGACAGTTGACTCTTAGACTATAAATTTTCTGTGTAAGTCCTGTAATTAACACAGGACTTACAGACGGCATCTATCCAAATCGAAAATCAATAATTGACAATGGTATTACTCCCACTCGATCGTTCCCGGCGGCTTAGAAGTAATATAGCATTTTTTGCTTTGATCTACTGAATACCTTGTACCACACATAGATGGAATATGCTGGATGATTAGAAATACCGATCGCAACTAGAACAACGGTACAACATGGGTGGGAATTGAGCAAACAAGCTTCCCTTTCTAAATTGTTAAAAAATGTGCCTTGCGGACATTTTTTAAATATAAGTTAGTGATCAAATTATCTATCTTTAGCCCTGGACGCCTTAATACCTTTATAATCGGTTTTTTACTATTATTAAAGGCTAATTATGCAGTTTGTTTGTCCATCAAACCCGGTTTCTGGAAACCCGTGCGTCCAGGAGTATATCTTCCTTTACAAAGGTGACTTGATTCCGATGTGTGGTATATTTTCTGGGCGAGGGGATTTTTTAGGACAATGTTCGATATGAAACGTTTAAAATTAAAATCAATGCTGGCGGCGGCGATCGCGATCGCCTTTTGTTTAATTGCGATCGCCAGCTACGCCCAAGCCAACAAGACTTTAACACTGGCGACTTCCCCAGACTACCCGCCCTATGAATTTAAAGATACGGCTGTTAGCGGCAACGAAATTATCGGTTTTGACATCGATATTGCCAAATATATTACTAAAAAATTGGGCTACGAGCTGAAAGTAATTGGCATGGATTTTAACGGCTTAATTCCGGCTTTGCAGGCGGGAAGAGCCGATTTTGTGATGGCTGGAATGACTCCCACCGCAGAAAGGAAAAAAAATGTTGATTTTTCTGACCTTTACTACGAAGCTCAAAATACAATTGTCGCCAATAAAGGCAGCAATTTGACCAAAGCTGAAGATTTAGCCCGGAAAAAAGTAGGCGTTCAACTCGGCAGCATTCAGCAGGAAGCGGTGAAAAAAATGGCCGGGGTGCAACTGGCTCCTCTCAATAGGATTCCTGACATTATTCAAGAAATTAAATCGAACCGCCTTGCGGCGGGAGTGATCGAGGATACTGTCGCTACGGGTTATGCTGCAGCGAACCCGGACTTGGAATTTAACACAATCCCGAATACTGAAGAAAGCGGTTCGGCGATCGCCTTTGCGAAAGGTTCGAGATTAGTTCCAGAATTCAACCGAGTGCTCCAGCAAATGAAAGCCAGCGGTCAAATTAAGGAACTAGCTACTAAGTGGTTTTCTCGACCAATTCCGCAAGAACCTGCTCAAGCAAATCAGCCTGCGGTAGCGCCCAAGTTCGGGTTAGATTTTGGGAAAATCGAGCCGAGTTTGCCTTATATTTTGTCCGGGATTGGGGTAACGCTAACTTTTACCTTGCTGTCGGCATTTCTCGGATTTATCTGGGGAATCGTGCTGTCTCTGTTTAAGATTTCTAGCATTAAACCGCTGTTCTGGTTTGGCACTGCTTACACCTCAATTTTTCGAGGGACGCCGCTAATTTTGCAGTTGACTTTAGTTTATTTTGCAACGCCGCAGCTTACGGGCTATAATATATCGGCGCTGCAAGCTGGCGTCATTACTTTTTTCCTGAATTCTGGGGCTTATATTTCCGAAACAATCCGCGCGGGAATTCAAGCCGTAGATAAAGGTCAAAAAGAAGCCGCAGAATCCCTTGGCGTTCCCTACAAACTGATGATGGGCGATATTATCTTGCCGCAAGCGTTGAAAAATATTTTGCCTGCATTGGTGAATGAAAGTATTGCTTTGCTGAAGGATTCAGCTTTAGTTTCAGTAATTGGCGTAGAAGACTTGCTGCGCCGCGCTACAATTGTGGGAGCAGAAAAGTATATTTACTTTGAACCTTTGATATTTGTCGGCGCAATTTATTATTTGATGGTGCTTAGTTTAACTTGGGGGGCAAATGTACTCGAACGCAGACTCCAAAGTAGCAGTTAAGGTCGATCGCCTGTATAAATCTTTTGGCAATCTTAAGGTTTTGCGCGAGATAACTACTGAGATTCATAAAGGAGAAGTGATTGCCATTATCGGCCCTTCGGGGTGCGGCAAGTCTACTTTTTTGCGGTGTTTGAATTTACTGGAAATTCCCACTTCGGGACACATATACATTGACGGAGTGGATATTACTTTGCCGAAGGCAGATATTATGAAAATCCGCCAGAAAGTAGGGATGGTTTTTCAGCATTTCCACTTGTTCCCGCACATGACTGTGCTGCAAAATGTGATGTATGCGCCTGTAAAGGTGAAGCAAATTGCTAAGGAGGAGGCGCGTCTGAAGGGGCTAGAATTGCTGGAAAAAGTGGGTTTGTCAGATAAGGCAGAGGTTTATCCTTCTAAGCTTTCGGGGGGACAAAAACAGCGGGTGGCGATCGCCCGCTGTTTGGCTATGGAACCGGAAATTTTGTTGATGGACGAACCGACTTCTGCACTCGATCCCGAAATGGTTAAAGAAGTGTTAGATGTGATGAAAGCTTTGACGAAAACGGGAATTACAATGGCAATTGTAACTCACGAGATGGGTTTTGCGCGGGAAGTCGCCCACCGGATCTTGTTTCTCGATGGCGGAAAGGTGGCGGAAGATGTGCCGCCACAGGAGTTTTTTAGTAACCCGAAGTGCGATCGCGCCAAGCAATTTCTGGAAAAAATGCTTTAATTTATATAAGAATTAGAGTTTTTAACCGCAGAGGACACAGAGGACACAGAGAGTTAGAGGAGAAAGAGAAAGTTGGGGTAGGGTGCGTCAGTTTGAGATGCTCGATCGCCACGGAAAGTATAATAATGTTGATCCAGTGATTAAATTGGTAATTTTGTTAGAAAAAAGAGAGAATTCTTTGAATCACCTGGGTATTAAAATTTTTCGGAAAGCGGTGTCTTTCCTGAGCGTGATCGAGAAAGAAAGTCTTGGGATAATAAGCAAGACTGGCTTCCATGTCGCTAATCTTTTCTAATAAGGGTTCGATCAGATCGATTTTTTCGGGATGGCGATGTTGGATGAGAGTCGCAGCATTCCTAAAATGCCGCCCCTCATCCTGCGTCACCAAATGTCCTACGCGAGCAAAGCCTTTCCCATAGTGTTGGTAGAATTCCTTAATATCGCGGTGATAAGACCACACGGAACCCATTTCGTCAAACATTAAACCAACTAGAATGGTGAATTCGTTCTCAATCAGAAACGAGATCGGTTCGAGTTCATGCACCCGACTCTGGTTTTTTTGGTCGATCGCCTCTGGGGACATACCTGATACCATGTGATACACCTTACGTAGAGCAACGTAGTGCCGTAATTCGTCTTGCAGCCAAAGTTCGATCGCACTCATGAATTCTAACGAGAACTCCGAACTGCGAGATATCAGATGCTCGTAGAGTGGCTGACTGTCTCCCTCAGAGAACACATCTCGGCTGAGGAGATCCATAAATCCAGCCTGAATTGTAGG
This sequence comes from Microcoleus sp. Pol1C5, assembly GCF_036701115.1. Taxonomy (NCBI): domain Bacteria; kingdom Bacillati; phylum Cyanobacteriota; class Cyanophyceae; order Oscillatoriales; family Microcoleaceae; genus Microcoleus; species Microcoleus sp. Pol1C5. Next base: position 46,925 of record NZ_JAUBQE010000019.1, read on the forward strand.
CGCGACTTCGGGAATTTTCAACTCATCGGCAATAAATTCATCTACACTCCACTCACTGCTAAGAATCGGAATTCCCCGGACATCATGAGTTTGTAATTTCATAGTTTTTCTGATTAGAAGTTAAGTATTCACCAGACGATCGCTCACGATATGCGGAACGATTAAGCAATGTCGTCCGGTGATCGGATTTGTATCTCCGCGCAATACGAGGCCGGAGGGAGTATCGCCGACAATCCAGGAACCTACGACGAAGTGGTAGCCAAAATATTCGGGCAAGGGTTGATAGGACTGAATAATGAATCCTTCGCGATCGTAGCCCATCGCCTCGCGGGCGTGAACGGCTCCGGCAACAAAATCGCCTGTTTCAATAGAAACCCCAACACCTTCTAGACCAACTAGAGGCTTTTTGACGTGCATTTGGGTCAGTAATGCTGTGGATTCGAGCGAGATAGTATCTGTGAAGAAAGTGGGTAGCAAGAATTGAGCGTACACTGGGTGGTTGCCAAATAATTCCCACATCCACACCATCGATCCTTTATTGCTTAAAATCTGTTTCCACAGCGGTTCAATGATTTTCACGTCCCCTGCTATCAGGCGCGATGCTAGGGCTTCATCTGCGTTAAAAGATTGGCTGGCGAGTTGCAAATCCAGCCAATCGACGATTTTCCACAGCCGCAAAATCCGATTATTAAATTGATCGACAAAAAATCCTTCTTCATCCACGCCCAGATGGTTACGCAATCCTACAAGTTGGGTAAAAAAGCGATCGTTACCCAATTCTTGATTAATAATTTCCACCAGTTGTCCTGCCATCTCGGTATCTTCTGACAGATGCTCGTCAATTAACAAGCTCAGACCGAATTGCTTTAAATCATAATGACGACTTAGAGTGCGGAATCGACCCGCCACTTCGTCCCAAAAGTTGTTGAACTGATCGGCATCGTTGGGAAGCGATCGCAAATCTCGGCTGTTTTTTTTCATGTCATCTAACCACAGCCATTGATAGACTGTTTCTGCACCCAAGAGAGGAGTTTCCCCGTTGATTTCTAGAAGGCTAATTTTTCCATCTTCATTGACGGCAAGATCGAAACGGGTATAAAGAGACATATCTTCTGCTTCGTCAACCCGATCCCACGAAACCTGAATTGCTTCCCAGAAAGCAGGGGGAATAGCGAGTTTTTTCATCCGATTTTCTAGGCCATCAGCGGTAAAAAACCAGTCCAAAAACTCCCGGCACATATCCCAAAGAGCCTCAGTAGCATCCCAGATCCTCGCCTCTTCCTGGCGCGAAAACATCACCCCAAAGGGACGGTCTAAGGCTTCTGCCCAGTAGCGTTGGTTGATGTCTGCAAGAGGCTGACATTGGTAGGCGTTCTCTAATACGTGCTGCTGCCAGTTGCGTCGTCGCTGAAACAAAAAGGGATACATGGATGAAGCACCTTGCTAGTGACACTGGAGAATATGGAAAAATAGAGAAAAATCGGTCTTGGTTACTTTCCTCCGGTTCCCAAAGGAGCCGTGGAACGGACTGCGCTACCAAACCTCCCTCGTCCTTTGATGGTTCCCTGAGCTGCGTGGCCTGGGGGACGATTTGGGGTGTCGCTACTGGAGGAAAAGTAGGGAGAATCTAGCGGTATGCCCTGTAGGGGACGAGTAATCTGGGTTCTATCTGGAGTTACAATTCCGATGTTGGAGCGGTAAACGGGTTGCACTGGATAAACCGTGTAGGAGCCGCCGTTGACGCCGTTGACCACTGTTGGAGGGGCATCATCATCGACATCATCGGTGAAATAGAAGCCGCCGAACTCTGGTCGCCATCCGGGGGTAGCAGCGCTGGAATTCGATACCTGCGAGCAAATGCTTGCTGTGTCTTCTTGACATTCTGGCTGCGTGCGATACACGGGCGTAATGCGTTCGTATTCCTGCATTGCGTACCGAAACTGGGCCTGACACTGCTCTTTGGTGAACCCGTTGCTTTGGTTCGTCGCATCTACAATACATTGCTGTTCGGATTCGTAGTAGCGTACTTCGTTGCGTTCGTGCAACATGGTATAAGCAAGATAGCCTAATCCACCGATCGCCAGTACACCTGATGTAATTAGAAGGTAACGAATTGTTGTCGTTCGATTGTTGTTATGAGTCATGGCTAACCAGAGGTTAGAGTCATTATTTCAAAGAACCTGTAATGTGATGAATTTGCGGCCAATGAGATGATTGGATTTACACGGTCAGCCACAGTTCAAGTAATTTACCTCAGTCTGTGAGTTGGAACTCAGGACTTTGATTATAGCTTTTACTACATGGCCCGATTCAGGGTTTCCTCGATCGCAGCAAATTATCTTCCTCAAATATTTGATTTCAAATTCGCCTTTTTTGACTGCGCTGATTTCGCTGGCGATCGAGCTTTGCCAAAGCAGCACCCGAAACATCCGCCAGAATGCTAATTATCCGATACAAAGCCACGGCACTCAAAATTATACCCGTAGAAAAGCGATCGGACAGCAGGGCGATCGCCGTTGCTTCAAATACTCCCATTCCCCCCGGTGCACCCGGTACGACTAAACCGACAACAAACGCCAAACAAAAAGCACCGAACAAGTTAGGAATATTGCTAAAATTCACCGGAGTTAAAGCAGTTACAGTTAGCAAAAAACCGCAGCCTCGCAATCCGATAAAACACATTTGTCCAATTAACGGCACTAAAGGATAGCGTTTAATTGGCAAATTAATTTTGTGGCGCGACTTGACATTCGATGTTTTTTTAGCTAGATTGGAGGTAGACTCTGCACGAAAATTCAGTTCCTCGCTCGCATCCTCCCCAGCCTGGGAATTTTCCCCATTGTTCTTGGATAACTTCAACCGCTCTACAAAAAGAACGATCGGATTTAAAATGCGGGGATGAATCGCCGTTAAAATAGCAGCACAACCGACAATCCGCAACCACCAATTGAATTTGTCAAAACAAATCAACCCAATCAAAACGCCCGCAGAAGCCATCAGCAGCGGTTCCAGCAACACGCTGAGAGTAGCAGCTTTCGGGAAAATCCCTGCCTTTTTGGCGTCCAATATTCGACCCCAAAAATGCCAAATATTCCCCGGTAAATACTTGGCAATATTAGTTTTGAGAAAAACTTGAATCGCCCAGGCGGCAGTTACAGGTTGGCGGAATTCTCGCAAAATCAACATCCACACCCAGCCGACAAAAATTAGAGACAATAAAGTGACGCCGAGGGCGATCGCCAGCAACGGAAAACTTTCGGCTCGAATTTGGATATTCGCGACTTCTCGCCAGTGAGTTAAAAAAGCTTTGGCAATAAATAAAAACGTCCCGCCCAAAATCAAATAGCGCAAATAAGGCTTTAAATGCGACTTCGCGATCTTCAAAAAATTCTGAATTCGATGCAAGTGTGGTTTTCCCATTTTCCGATCCCGATTTTGAATTTGGGATTAAGTTATACTATTTTAGATTTTATATTTGAGATGGACAAAGGCGGAATTGTGGTTGATTTACACGGCACTATATGACGGAATAAATCTGTTTTACCTAACCTGTGCAGACCTCTACAGACTTTGTGTAATGCCCGCCTTACAGACTATTTAGGGCGTTTTTAACCACAAACTTAAATTTAAAATCTAAAATTTAGATCGATATACCTCGCTAGGAGTACATTTCTATGCCCGGCCCGAGCCCTGACGGTCTTTCCTATCTTTTAGATGATAGCCCCAATAGTTTCGCCTTGACTCCGGGCTTTTTGACTCCTTATCCTAACGGATTTTTTGCCCTTGGCGGCAACGATTTTATTATCGGTTCGTCGGATGCCGAAATAATTAGCGGCGATAATGGTAACGATCGCATTCTCGGCGGCAGCAATTCCGATACCCTGTTCGGGGGTGCAGACAACGATGTGCTTAACGGCGGTGTCAGCAGTGACATCCTGTTTGGGGATGGCGGCAGCGATACCTTGCAGGGAGGCAAGGGAGGAGACGCCCTCAACGGTGACTCTGGCAGCGACGTTTTAGTGGGCGATGGCGGCAAAGATACGCTGACAGGGGGTTTGAGCCCCGATACCTTTGTCCTCCGCAGCGACTCCGCAGTCTCCGATCCGGCTGCTGCTGACGTTATTACTGACTTTAACAGTTTTGTGGATTCGATCGGACTGACTGACAACCTTACCGAAGCTGACTTGATTCTCGAAGAAATATCGATCGCGCCCGGTATTTCCAATACATTAATTAAAATTCGCCAATCCAATGCTATTTTGGGCTTGGTAGCCAACGCATCTCCACAAGACCTCGCCGATACATTCATCTCTGCAACTACAGTATTGGGCAACCAACTCAGCGAAGCTCGCGATTTAGGCATTTTGGGCGGCACTCAAACGATCGCAGATTCAGTTAGCAACGCCCGGCCAGACGGTCTTTACCGCTTTACTTTGCCTGCAACTAGCGACTTTAATTTAACTGTCAGCGGTTTGACGGCGGATGTTGACGTTGCTCTCATTAAAGATCTTAATGGCGACAATTCTATTGACTTCACAGATATTATTGCTTCTTCTCAACAACCGAATTTATCGCCGGAGTCGATCGAGATCAACGGTTTAGACGCAGGAACTTACTTTGTCCGAGTTTATCAATACCAAGGCAGTACAGATTTCACCCTAAATCTATCTGCAACTCCTGCAACTGTTTCTCCTAACAATCCGAGCAACTTGCAGGGTTTTGACTCTCGTTTTGGGTTCGGTTTGGTGAATGCAGCGGCGGCAGTTGCTAAAGCTCGAGGTACTGCACCTTTTCCTGACGTTCCCGACTTGGGCGGCGACGAGTGGGGCAGAGATTTAATTAAAGCTCCGGAGGTTTGGGCCCAGGGCTTGACAGGAGACGGAATTGTGGTGGCAGTTATCGACAGCGGAGTTGACTACAATCACCCGGATTTGACGGGGAATATTTGGAGTAATGCGGGGGAAACCGGTGTTGATGCGATCGGTCGCAATAAAGCTAGCAACGGGGTTGATGATGACAACAATGGCTTTGTTGACGATTTCCGGGGATGGGATTTTGTCAACAACGATAATGACCCGATGGATGATAACAATCACGGCACTCATATCTCGGGTTTGGTTGCTGCGAAAAAAGATGGGGTTGGGATTACTGGAACGGCTCCAACTGCGAAGATTATGCCTTTGAAAATACTTGATGGGGCAGGAGTCGGTAAAATTCGGGATGAAATTAATGCGATTAATTATGCGGTGGCAAATGGAGCGAAGATTATTAATGTGAGTTTGGGTGGCCTACAGTTGAACGATCAAGAATTGAATGCGATTCGAGCGGCTGAAGCTCAAGGGGCGATCGTGATTTCGGCGGCGGGAAATGATGCTCGCCCACAAGTAGATTATCCGGCTCGGTTTGCCAATGAGGTAGGAATTGCTGTCGGTGGTGTTACCCGAAATGGCTTGTTTGCGGATTATTCTAACCGGGCAGGTGCGGGGACTATTAATTATTTTGTTGCTGCGGGCGGCGACGCTGGCACGACGGATTCTGGTGACATTTATTCAACTGTGCCACTTTCTCAACCGGGGATTCCTTATCGATATTTTGCGGGTACTTCAATGGCAGTACCACAAGTATCCGGCGTGATAGCTTTAATGTTGCAAGCTAATCCGAGTCTGACTCCTGCTGATATTAAGAGGATTCTTGCGGAAACTGCCAATCGATCGGTTTGAATTTGATGCAAGTGCGATCGATCTACAATCCTCAATCTTCTACCAATTATTAAAAGCGAACCGTAGGGACACCGCAATGCCGTGTCCTACTCCCCGCGCCGGACACGGCATTGCCCTGTCCCTACTTTTGGGAATTGGTATTAAAAATTGGCGGCGTAAGTTAAGTCAAATTGGCGGCACAGGGTGATGCAGCAGTAGCCTGGTCGATCGAATACTAATTCGTAATTCATCTGACCGTCTATTTTGGTGATCGGCTGCTTTAAGGGGATGCCATGAATGTCGTATTGGCGGCGTTCTAAGGCACTCCAGTCGATAATTTTGAAGTCGATTTGGTTCTGCAACTCAGTTGCGATCAGATATAGGTGCATCTTGTCTTGAACTTTCCCAGTCAGGGGAACTTTTATTAACACTGACTGGGTGACGAGGGGTTTTTGGTCGTTGGGATGCTTCTGGGTGTGGCAGCTTTTGAGTTCTATATCGTAAGGTTCTACCTTGAATTTCTCTCCACTGGCGATCGCAGATGAGTGCAAATCTTTCAGACACTTTTCTAGGTGAGGAATCAGCCCTAAGTCTGGATCGCACAGCAGTTTACGAATGTTGGAGGTTTCAGTGACTGTCATTTGAGATTTTTGATGTTATTTTTTGATTCTTAACTTTTAGCTTATCACGAAAAGCCAACCTATCGAACTCTACTTACGACATACTTCCAAAAATGCCGTTTATGGTCAGTATGTCGCAGTGAATAAGACATTTATTTTTGGGCAGCAAACTCGTGTTTTTTGCCTTAATGTTTTAGATTATTTTTTGGTAATTTTCCACAGATTAAGCTCGACATTAGTGTCAGACGGATCTATTTGATAGCTTTGTTGCTGAATTGCCGAGCGCAAAGTAGAGGACGGTCTGTATAAAAACAACTCACTGAAACCGCCGGGAATTTGCGGGGGCTGGGGTTTTTTCTTTGCCAATTCTCGATTTTTGTAGCAAGAAGTGTAACAGTGGGGTTCTATTAGCAGTTTGACTTTTGGTTCTAGGTAATAACTTAAAGGCATGATATATGCGATATTGGCATCGCTGATAATTAGCGGATTGCTGGCTTGATTGACATTCGCGGCTACTTCCAAGGCACCCAACCAACCGCTGCCTTTATTCCACCAAATATCTGCTTGAGAACTAACTCCACCGGATATAATACCTGCGGAAAAAACTGCAACTATAACGATTTTCCACAGTTTTTGCTGTTTTAACTTCTCCAAATTGTTACTAATTTTTGCAGACAGCAGGTAAGCCACTGCTAGCTGAATTCCCACATAACAAGGAACTAAATATCGCGGATTTCCCGATCGCCTTCCACCCTTGATTATATCAGGTACTGCTAAAAACAAAGCAGTTGTTGCAATTAATAACAATACAATTAACCACACTCGCTTTGGTGTTTGTCGGCATAGATAATAAAGGGCATAGCCGACCAAAGCTAAAATCATGATACCAACTGGAATTAGCAAAGCTAGTTGTGTGGGGTTGGCAGTTCCATCAATGCCAATATCAAAAAATGCTATGCTGATAGAACCAACCCACCTGCTGACTAATCTTAAGTAATTTGTTTGTTCTGCCCATGCTGTTGTGCTTCTAACTTGATTGAAGTTTTCTACAGTATGTACCAGGGAAGGCATGAAGCCGATCAAAGCGATTAAAGATGCTACATAATAGGAAATGAATGTTTTCACATCGCGCCAGTTGGCAATAACTGCGACGTAGATTGCGTGGGCTGCAGCGACGCAGACAAATAACAAGTGTGTGTAAAATCCCAGTGTTGCTGTGCCTGCATAAAGCGCCCAGGAAAGAACGAGGGGGACAGCATTTTGAGTTGACTCAGGGCGCATTGCTCGCAGCAAGGCTGCACTGGATAAAATAGTAGTTACTGTCCACAAACTGTACTGTCTCGCTTCTTGGGCAAATAGGATGTGGTAGGGAGAAATTGCGAAAATGGCGATAGCCATCCACGCTACTGCTGAAGATTCAAATAACTCCCAAGCCAGCCAATAAGTTGCGGGAAATACTAGCAGGCTAATCACGGCGGCCAAACTTCTCATTGCTGCAACGGAACTGCCGAACCATTGCGCCCAATATCGCGCTAGTACGTAATACAGCGGCGGGTGTTGGGGGTCTTCTGTTGCTAAAGAATTCAGGGTATCCCTTACAGTTTTTTCGGAATTTATCTGCTGATACTTTTGTAAATCCGCAGGCGAGGTTATTTTCTGGTACGAAATTTGTTTGATTATTTCCGCTTCGGGGTAGCCCGAAACTCTCAAAGAAGTATATGTTTCGTCTATCCAGTAAAATTTGCGATCGAGATTGGCGAACCGAAATAAAATACCTATGGCTAATACGGCGATAATTAAAAATCGCAGCCACTTGTCAAGTGAAAGGTTGTGAGAATTTAGTCGATCGCGATCTTTCGTAGATTCCATTTTATAACTAGCTAATCTCGCACAAATTTTTCCTGTTACCCCACCGTAAGGTGCGCATTGCGCACCTTACCAACTTAACAGCCAGAGAGAGGACTGAAGTCCTCACTGCCAACAAAGGAATGATTAATCATCCACTCCTTCAATCGGCGCAAAACCCTGCCGCTGAATATTTTCGGTTATGGTGCGGGGTTCGAGGAATTGCAGCAAATAATCCGGGCCACCCGCTTTAGAACCAACTCCCGAAAGTTTGAATCCTCCGAAAGGTTGCCGCGATACCACAGCGCCAGTAATTCCGCGATTTATGTACAGGTTTCCGACTTCAAAATCCGATGCGGCGCGATCGATATGCGAAGGCGTGCGAGAATACAATCCGCCGGTTAAAGCAAAATTTGTACCGTTAGCAATAACAATCGCTTCGCTGAAATTTTTTGCCCGCATCACCGACAAAACTGGGCCGAAAATTTCTTCTTGGGCGATAGTTGCTGTCGGGGATACTTCCGTAACAATGACTGGGCCGACAAAATAACCGGTTTCCGGTGCCGGCATTTCTAAAGCTATTTTAGCTTCGGCGCGACCTTTTTCGATGTATTCGCGGATGCGCGACTGGGCATTTGCATCGATCACAGGGCCGACTTGAGTGCCGGGATTTTCTGCAGGGCCGACATTGAGCGATCGCGTCGCTTCTACCAATCTTGCCACAAAATTATCGTACACTGATTCGACTACAATTACTCGCGAACAAGCAGAACATTTTTGGCCGCTGTAGCCAAATGCCGAATAAACTACGCCTGCAACTGCTTGGTCTAAATCTGCACTTTCATCGACAATAATTGCATTCTTGCCGCCCATTTCCGCAATTACTCGTTTCAGGTGTTTTTGTCCAGGCTGCAAAATCGCAGCATCGGCATAAATCTGACAGCCAACTTCCTGAGAACCGGTGAAAGTAATCATGTGAACGTCGGGATGTTTCACCATGTAAGCGCCGACGGTTGAACCTTTGCAAGGCACGTATTGAAATACGCCTTTGGGAATGCCAGCTTCTAGCAAAATTTCTGTGATTTTTGCTGCAATTACTGAGGAAACTTCCGCAGGTTTGAGTAAAGTACAATTACCTGCCACCAGCGAGGCAACTGTCATGCCAACGGGAATTGCCAGGGGGAAATTCCAAGGCGAAATGATTAAAGAAATGCCGCGCGGCTGATAGGTGTAGCGGTTAGTTTCTCCGGGAATGTCGTAATTTTTCCCTTGTTCTAACCGTTCCATTTCGTCGGCGTAGTAGCGGCAAAAATCTATAGCTTCAGAAACTTCGGCATCGCATTCTCTGACGGGTTTGCCGACTTCAAACACCATCCAAGCTGACAGTTCGTGCCGCCGCTGTTCCATCAACTCAGCGGCTTTGCGGAGGACGCCTGCACGCTGGCGGACAGGGGTTTTCCGCCAACTGGTGGAGGCTGATTTTGCTGCTTCAAGGGCTTGTTTGGCTTGTGCTTCGGAAAGCAATCCGATTGTGCCAACTACTTCTGTGGGATTGGAAGGGTTGAGGGAATTAACTGTTGTTTCCGTATTTTGGTACTCGCCATTGATTAGTGGTAAATAGGTTTTGCCTAAGTTGGCGCGCACTGATTTGATGGCTGTTTCTGCTTGTTGCCGCAATTTGGTATTGGCGTAGTCGGTATCGGCAACGTTGGGAAATACTTTGCTGTAAACTAGCTGGTCATTTCCGTTAGCAACGGGCGCGGCTAACAATTGTTCGATCGGCATTTCTTCGGAACTTTGCCGGATGAAAGAACTGTTGGCGGTATTTTCCAGCAAACGGCGGATCAAATAAGCCATTCCCGGCAATAAGTCGCCGTAGGGGCAGTAGACTCGAACGCGATAACCCCGATCGACCAAAAGCTTAGCCAATTTGTCGCCCATGCCGTACAGCACTTGCATTTCAAAGCGGCGGCGCGGTATATTGAGAGTTTCGGCAATGGCGATCGCCCTCGCTTGCGATCGTACATTATGACTGCCAATAGCTGCATACAAATATTCGTGATTTTCTAGCAGCAACTGCGTCATTTGCTCGAAATTTGCATCGGTAGTAACTTTGTCATTGTAGACCGGCTGCGGCCAATCTTTCTGCATCGCTTTGATAGTTTCCTGATCCCAGTAAGCGCCTTTTACCAGCCGCACTGTTACCGGATTTCCGCGTTTTTTTGCCCAGGAAATCAGGTTTCGCAAATCTTGGGCACTGTCGCGCAAATACGCTTGCAATGTAATTCCAACATCCGTGCGACTGCGAAACTCTTCCTCTAACAATAAGTCTTTCAAAATGCTCAGAGTCAAACTCTTATAAGCATACTGTTCCATATCGAAATGAACGGCCGCGCCCAATTCCTTCGCGCGGCGCAGTAACAGGCGAATTCTCTCGCTTACTTTCTCCTCGCTACCTTTAGCATCCAACGGGTCAAACTGAGAATAAAAAGCTGTTAATTTTACGGATACTTGCACTCGCGGCAAAGTTTCATCATCAGCTTTATCAATTGCATCTACTTGTGGCCAATTCTTCGCTGCCTTAGCCAGTTCCTCCATCAATTCCAAATAGCGGTTAAGATAAATTTGCGCCTCAGTTTCAGTAATGACAGCTTCCCCCAAAAGGTCAACTGTAAAACCCATTTTATCTTTGCGAAGTCGCTCTAAGGTTTTAATTACCTGCTTGATATTTTCCCCAGAAATATACTTGTGCGCCAAAGTTTCCACAGCAGGCGCCACTGTCGTCGCCGCCAATTGACCAGGAACTGAATCAGGGCTAGCAAAGTTAAGCAATTTTTTCAATGCTTCGGGCAATTCTACCTCTTGGGCGGTCAGGTATTCTTGCAAGTGGCGGGCAATTTCCGGCCTGCTGCGGAGGGCCGGCAAACAGTCAATAAATCGAAACAACTGCACCCGCAGTCCGGGGCTGGCCATCGCCCAATCCATAAGTTTGTCGTCCCAGCGCATTTGGTCTTGGAGTTGACCGAAAAAAGAGCGCTTTTTCTCTTGAGTTGCCCGCAGGATTTCTTGGGCAATTTCCTGAGTTTTTGCTTCGTAGATGCTTGGAGATATTTGTGCAACCATTGGTAATTAGTAATGGGTAATTTGTAATTCGCAACCAGGGCGGGTTTATGTATTGGGTAACTACCCCCTGATAAAATTGTACTTGCTATTTGACTTCAATTCTAACACCGTAGTTTGCTTGGCGGTCGCCGGAAATTTCAATAGTATAATCGCCGCTGCTGGCTAGTTGACCTTGCCACTGACTGGTACTATTTGCAGTACCTATTTTTTCACCGTTAGGAGCAATAATTGCTGCACTAACTTGACCTTCTTGAACATTTATTGTCATGCTTTGGCCGCTATTGCACTCCAGTAAGTAGCGCCTGGATATGTTGGCTCGCAAACTATTGCTCAGAGTAGTTCCAGTAGCACCAGCTTGAAAGTAAACTCGCTCGGTTACAGGGGTTTCAACCGCAGCGGGAGAAGCAGAAGGAGAAGGCAACGGCAACGGCGAGGGTGACGGCGAAGCAAGTTGCGGAACGCCAGACACAGAGGGTATTTGAGTTGGACGGGGCGACGGATAGATTGTGGCGGGCAGTCGAGTTCCAGGTGCTGGGGGAAGCCCGGGCCGGCGGTTGACGGGCGCTGTTGCGACAGGCGGAGGGCTTTCGGGGAGGGGTACGTCAGCGGGTAGTTTGATTTGAAGGTTCGCTCTTTCCTGATACATTCTCCACGCTAACAAGCTGCCGAGACTAAGGACAGAACCGACTAACATTCCGCTGAGAAAAACTGCTAAGATTTGCCAGGATCGAGCTGGTTTTGGTTCGGGGTTGGCAGTGGGAATTGTTGGAGGCGGATAACTTGCAAGTTGAGTTGTTGCCGGCGCGCTATCGGCGGCAATTGGAATTGTTTCGGCCTCGTCGATTGGCGCTGAAATATCTTTGGGCGCGACAATTTCTGCGGGAGTTTCTAGGGGTGCGGAAGTTGAATCGCCACTAACAATTTCACTGCGATCGAACTCATCACTGGCAGTGGAAATTGTTTCCGGTTGCTGAGTCAAAATTTGTTTTTTTTCCTGTTCGTCGCTCATGGGGCTAAATTTATTTTACAAAGACCGCTTTTAGACATTTTACGTTACTGGTGCGATCGCCTGCACTGTACCAGTAACGTAAGGCTTTTGACAGAATACCGTCCGTGTTGAGCGAGAAATCTATCTGCTGGGGCGATCGCCATTTACCAACTTTTTAAATCTCTGTTACTTATTGAGATGGACGATTGACTCTAACCAGCTTTCCTCTCAATGTTTCCACATTAGAAATAGCCTCCGAAATTCGTGTAGCCATCCTCTGTCTGTCCTGCTGATCGTCTTTGCAGACAATGATACCAGCATGATTAGGTTGTGAAGCGTGCAGTCGAATAAAATCGATTCGATTGAGTGTTAAAACGGCCCGTTCCTTTGTGACAGCAAAAGCCAGGACATCTTCATCAGGAATGCCCAGATTTGCATTACTCGCTTCTTGTACAGTAAGCACATCGTGACCTAGAGCGCGAAGTAATTCAACTACTACCCGAGGGAATTGTTCATCTGCATACAAACCTGCCATTATGTTAATCTATCTCGTTCAACTTAATTGCGGCTTCAATCTCGTCAGGAAATGCTTCAGCATAAGCCCATGCATTTTTCAAGTCACTAGCACTAAGATGCGGATAATCTTCTAAAAGTTGAGCATCCGTGGCACCTAATCGACGAGATTCTACCAATCCCCAAACAGAAATTCTAGTCCCGGCAATTCTGGCATTACCGCCGACGACACCGGGAGTTTTTTCAATTCCCTGCCAGGTGTTAGCTAAACTTTGAGCTAATATCTGTATTGCTTGAGCTTTCTCAGGCGGAGTCAGGGAAAGCAGTTGGGGTTCTAATTCTTTTAATGTCATAGTTAATCGGGGGTTTGACTGTTGGGAATGTCGTATCTATATTATAGCGATGATCTTTTTACTAATAAAAATAAACTACCCCACATAAAAATGGTACTTTCGTGGAACAGGCCGGAAAGCCTTTTCATAAAAATGGTGCAAGATATTTGTCGCGATCCTCTCGAATTAAAGCGGTACTATCTAGTATCATCCCCATATTAGCCGGACGAGACTCGCGACGGCGGCTGATTTCTGCCAATATTTCTGTTACAGACTTTTTACGTTTTCCTGAGAGGGGTTTTGTCTCTGTTGACAACTCGGCTTCTAAAATAACGATCGCAAACGCGCTAATCGAGCAGTTTTGAGCATAGGCTAACTCTTGCAGCCTCGTATACAATTCCTCTGGTATGTTTTCTATTTGCAGGGTAGCCATCTGTTAAAGTCCTAGCATAGTTTTCCTAAATATTAGCTAGATAGGAAGGCGGGTTTACTATATACTGAGTTTTAAACATAGATGCTTGGTAAAGCCCGCCCCTATGAGTTACCAATTACCCATTACCAATTACCCATTAGTAATTATTAGGCAAAGACTGCCAAAATGGCCGGTCTTCTGGCTTCCTCACAGTATTCGTCGCCGACTGCACGTTTCCTTTCAATTCTTGATAATACCTGTCATCCAGAAAACTAACGCTGACGCCAGCAGGAAGCAGCAGTTGGCGCAATCTTTCCTGAGTGTAATCTACACCCTCGATCATTGGCCCGCGCGGATTTGAAACTAACAACTTGCCGTTAACTGGCACCGAATTGACCATATTCGGCCACCAAGCATAACCGCTGTAGCCAAACATCACCGGAACTTGAATAATTTGGTCGTCTCCGAGTAAAAACTCTCTTTTCAACTTCTCTACAATCGGATTAAGTTTCTGCTGTTGCAAATAGAAATTGTGTTGAATTAAAGCTCGATTTTTCAAAGCTGCGCTGACTGTTGTTTGAGTGCTCAAACCGCGATTAATAGTAACATCGCCGTAACCTCTTCCCTCCAATTCTTCCAACAGCTTAACTCCGGCTTCGGGACTGGCGATCGCCATTACATATTGTCCGGGAGTTTGAGTGGGAATAAAATTGATAATTTCATCGACTTGGCGAGTCAAAAGCCAAGAAGTATCAATATCCACTGGCGGCCCTTGAATTCTCTGAGCTTGAATAAAATCAAGTACCTCTGGATTAAAACTAGCATTTCCCGAATTACCGTAATAAACTCGACCCATTGGGTGTCCGGGAATCGGGGGTGTTACCTGCAAATTGCCGTATCCGTCAGACCACTGACTTACAGGGTCTAAAGAACGAGGATTGCCAAGGTTAAATACTTTCAAATCGCGGTCTTGAGTGGATTTAACAGGCGGGTTTTTCTCTGGCTCGCTATTGTTTTTTATTGCTACATTAAACAGGCGTATATCCGATTTTTCTGGCAATTGAACGTAGCCGTTTTTCTGGGTATCTTGCATCCAAGTGCGATCGCCCTGGAGAATTTTTACTCTAGCACCCGTGGGTTCTACTGCTTGTTTTAATTGCGAGATAAATTCGCTGTTTACCGAGCCTCTGTCACTGACCTGGACTTCGGTTACTGGTGCTGTATTGGGCGCTATCATCCAAGGACTAACGCCCATTTGGATTGTTGTGGAGGCGATTTCTTGACCGTTATTTTGGGCAGTTGCTTTGAGATTAACAGTGCCGTTCCAATTGCGATCGGCAAATTGTTTTGCTTCGACACCTAAAACAATATTTGTGCTAAAAACTAGAGGTTTTGCACCGGATATATCTACAGGTTGCCAGCCGTCGCCCGTCTTCTGAAAAACGCTGATGTGAGGGCTAGCAATGCTGTCAGCAGTGATAAATAACTGAGAGGTTTTGAAGTTTTCAGACAGTGTTAAGTTAACTTGAGAAAGCATTGCTGCACGGCGGGGAGCGCTAACTTTGGTTTGTTTCCAAGTCGGTATCTTGCCGCGATCGTTATTGCGATCGTTAAATAAAATGAGCGCGCCCTTGGACAAAGACCATTGTTCTTTTCCGGCTTCGTCTTGCTCGTTAATTTGGCCATCTCTGTTGGTATCTCCAGCAAAGAAAAAGTTCGGCGGCGACGCAGCAGGCGTAACTGGGGCGGAAGTTGGTGTTGCAGTTGATTCAGGAGTTGGTTGAGAAGTTGCTTGCTGATTTCTCTCTAACTCTTGTCTTTCAAGTTCTTGTCTGGCTAATTCTTGTCTGGCTAACTCTTGCCTTTCAACTTCTTGTCTAGCTAACTCTTGCTTTTCAAGTTCTTGTCTGGCTAGTTCTTGTCTGGCTAACTCTTGCTTTTCAAGTTCTTGCCTTTCCAGTTCTTTACGGGCTAATTCTTGCCTTTGGAATTCTTGTCTTTCTAGTTCTTTACGGGCTAATTCTTGCCTTTCCAGTTCTTTACGGGCTAATTTTTGCCTTTGGAATTCTTGTCTTTCTAGTTCTTTTCTAGCCCGGTCTTTTTTTTCTTGCTCTTTTCTCTCTATTTCTCGACGAGCAAATTCTTTTTTCTCTTGCTCTTTGCGGGCTCGCTCTCTTATCTCTTCTTCCTCGGCTCTAACTTTCTCAACAGAACGTGCAACTTGCATTTCATAGGTAGCGACACTGAGGTTTCCTTGGTATTCGATAGTTTTGTCGATCGCCCGATCGGTCAAAAAAGATTCGTGAGGAATGAGTCGCAGCGTATTGATAGCCAACTGCCACAGCCGCTGGGACTCTTCCCAAGTAGCAGAAGAAGGATTAGAAGTGCGTCCAATTAAGACTGCTTGGGCGGCTAATTTAGCAGCATCGTCCCAATTATATTTGGCTCTTTCTTCTATTTGAATCTGACTTTGAACGTTTTGGAGTTGCTGCGTCAGAGTTTGAGATTGCTGACGGTGGATTGCTGATTTCCAAAGTTCTGCCGGAAACGGGGCGCTGTCGGGAGTTTTGGCAAGGTTATCTAATTGTACTTTCAGCCGATCGCGCAATTTGTAGAGTTCGGAAAGGGATTGCGGAGTTTCGGCCTCTGGCTGTCGCGCAGAGAGTGCGAGTTGGTAGTTTAGGGAAGGTTGAGCCACTGTTGTGGGGACTGCAACCCAAATAATACCGATGACGACACCGAAACCATTGACGATCGCGATCGCAATATATCGAACCCAGCGCATATAGTTTATCCTCAGACACGCCAATAATTTTACCTAATCTTGGGAACAATGGGGGATTTAATTATAAGAACTTACGCATGGGGGCTCAGAAAACAGGTTTTTTACGAAAAGAGGCGTTCTTACCCACAGATTAGGTAAGAAACCCGGTTTCTTTGTCGGAGTCCGTAGGTCTTGTTATGGCAAATTCGTGCCATGTTTTAAGCACCCTCATTTTCTTTAATAGTTGCTTCAATTTCGTCTCGGTAAGCCTCGGCATCAGCCCACGGATTTACCAAATCAACGACAACGAAGTCTCTCTCGCTTGAGACTGAAGAATATTGATATCAAAACAAAAACCCAACAAAAACCCGGTTTCTTGGAGAAACCGGGTTTGATCGTCAGCGTTAATCCGCCTTCATCAGCGGTTAAAAAATCCTACAATTGCTTCACCTCAGAAACCAATTTGGCAACCACATCCTTAGCGCTACCAAACAACATCATCGTCTTATCCTTGTAGAACAACTCATTGTCTACACCGGAAAAACCAGCACTCATCCCGCGCTTAATCACGATCGTATGTTTGGCCTTATCAACCTCCAAAATCGGCATCCCGTAAATCGGGCTCGCCGTATCGTGACGCGCCGCCGGATTCACCACATCATTCGCACCAATCACCAAAGCAACATCCGTTTCGTCAAACTGCGGATTGATGTCGTCCATATCGTACAACTGCGGATAAGGCACGTTTGCTTCCGCCAACAGCACATTCATGTGCCCCGGCATCCGCCCAGCCACCGGGTGAATCGCGTATTTCACGTCAACACCCATTTTTTCCAAACCGTCGGCTAACTCGCGCACCGCGTGCTGTGCTTGCGCTACAGCCATCCCGTAACCCGGAATAATCACAACCGATCGCGCATAACCCAACATCATCGCACTTTCTTCGAGATTGATGCTGCGAACAGTTTTGTCAGTAGCACCAGCAGCCCCAGCAGCACCTGCTGCACTTCCGCCACCGCTACCAAAGGCGCTAAACAGCACACTACCTAACGATCGATTCATCGCCTTGCACATGATTTGCGTCAAAATAATCCCCGACGCGCCCACCAATGCACCAGCGATAATCAGCATATTGTTCATCAAAATGAACCCAGCCACACTCGCCGCAATCCCCGAATAAGAGTTAAGCAGCGACACCACCACCGGCATATCGCCACCGCCAATCGGTAGCACAAACATGATTCCCAGAATATTGGAAATCGCCACCAAAGCCAGGAATACCGGCACATCCTCCGGGTTAAACAGCATATAACCGCTGCCGGCTAAAAGTGCGATCGCCAGCATGGCATTAAACGGCTGTTGCAGCGGAAACGTCATGGGCGCACCAGGTAGCAATTCTTGCAGTTTCGCAAACGCCACAAGGCTACCAGTGAAAGTAATTCCGCCAATCAACACACCCAAAAGGATCGTGATTGTCGCGTCTGGAGTTGGCGATTCCGGGATGCTGAGATAGCGCCAGAATTCGCCCACAGCAACGAGTGCAGAAGCCGCGCCCCCGAAACCGTTAAGCAAACCCACCATCTGCGGCATATCCGTCATCGCCACGGTATTCGCCATAATCGTTCCCAAAATGGAACCGACGATAATTCCGACAGCAATCAATTCGTAGCTGACTACTTGCTTTTCCAGCAACGTACCGACGATTGCAATTAACATCCCGATCGCAGCTAACACATTTCCTTGACGGGCAGTTGCAGGGGAACCCAACTGTTTCAAACCGATAATAAACAAAGATGCGGCAACTAAATAACCTAGTTGAATGCCACTGGGCAGAAAATCGCTCACGCTTTAACCTCTTTTTTCTTGAACATTTGCAGCATTCGATCGGTTACTAAGAAACCGCCGACAACGTTAATTGTGGCCAGGGCGATCGCGATCGTCCCCAAAATCGAAGTAACAGTCACATTGCCTTGGCCTGAAATCAGAATTGCGCCTAAAACCGCAATTCCAGAAATCGCATTCGAGCCCGACATCAAAGGTGTGTGCAGCGTCGGCGGGACTTTATTAATTACTTCAAATCCCACAAACGACGCTAGAGTAAACACCACTAAACCTGCAATCAATCCTTCTGCCATAACAATTGGTAATTGGTAATTGGTAATTGGTGTGAAATTAACGCTAAAGTCCTTTATATCTCTCGTTTGTTGCCGAGTCTCGATCCCCCTAAATCCCCCTTAAGAAGGGGGACTTTGAATACTTCTTGTTCCCCCCTTCTTAAGGGGGGCTAGGGGGGATCTGGCCCTAGTCACCAAACAAAAAAAGCCTTTTCTGGAGATATTTAACCAGTTCTTCAGTCCTCATAGCGAGGACTTTAGCTTTGAGGCAGGGGTTTCAACCCTTGCCGGACTGTGCATCATAACGACAGAATCTAACTGACTGCTGAAGCCTGAGCGGCCAAAGCATCGCGAACTCGCTGGTTGCTAATCTCACCGTCGCGGGCGACGCAAGCACCAGCAATGATATCGTCTTCAAAATTCAAATTGAGTTCCTTATCTTTCACCATCAACTGAAGTAAAGCCGAGATATTCTTCGAGTAAGTTTCGCTAGCGTGGACAGGCATCGACGAGGGCACATTAATCGGGCCGATGACATTAACGCCGTTCCATTCAACATCTTTCCCCGCTTCAGAACATTCGCAATTACCGCCTTGTTCGGCCGCGAGGTCAACAATTACCGATCCGGGCTTCATTTGAGAAACCATTTCTCTAGTAACTAAAATAGGTGCTTTTCTGCCAGGAACCTGAGCCGTTGTAATCACTGCATCGGAAGCGCTGACGTGTTGGGTGAGCACTTGGCGGGTGTATTCTTTGGCGGCTTCTGATAATTCTTTAGCGTAACCTCCGGCGGCGACGGTTTCTTCCTTGAGTTCAACATCAAGGAATTTAGCGCCCAAACTTTGCACTTGTTCTTTTGTTTCTGGGCGGATGTCGAAGGCTTCGACTACCGCACCCAAACGGCGCGCCGTGGCGATCGCCTGCAAGCCAGCAACGCCCACACCCATTACCAATACTTTCGCGGGGCGAATCGTACCCGCCGCCGTTGTCAGCATCGGAAAATACTTTGGCAAAGCTGCTGCTGCGATCAATACCGCTTTGTAACCGGCGACGTTACCCTGAGATGACAGCGCATCCATACTTTGAGCGCGGCTGGTGCGCGGGATCATTTCCATGCTGAATGCCGTTACTTTGCGATCGGCTAAACGCTGCACTAAAGCTGGATCTCCCAGAGGATTCAAAAATCCGATGAAAACGCCTCCTTCCCGGAGTTGATGAACTTCTGATTCTTGCAGGGCTCCGATTTTCACGACGACATCGGCTTCGCCCCACAGCCTAGCAGTATCGGCGACAACCTGAGCTCCCGCTTCTTCGTAAGCAAGATCCGAGAAAAAGGATTGCGCGCCGGCACCGGCCTCAACCCAAACTTCGACGCCCTGTTTGACTAATCGGGCTACAGCGTCGGGTACTAAAGCCACCCGGCGTTCTCCTGCTGCTATTTCTTTTGCGATCGCTAATTTCATGAACTCTCCTTATTTAAGCCTTCCTAGGACGGTTGAAACCGCGCCTACACAGACAAAACCTGCCTCCGCAGGTTTCTTGAAGTGCGATTTTTAATCGCCCGATGCCTTGCTTTACATTGAAGCAGCCGTTGCCCTAAACTTCTCTCGTTGATACTAAAGCCGATCGCTCAAATTCGACCCGTATCTTTAACTTATCTTATACATTCAAATTCGCTAAATGGTTAAGTTTGCCACCGATTATGATATAATTTTATGTCGCCTAATTCTGTAGTCTGAATGTCAGTTATCAGTATTACGCAAAAATTACGCAAAAAAAAGTGACCTCAGCCGGCGGTCCCTCGCCCTCATCAAATTGCTGAGACATTCGATATATTGTAGGCACGATCGCAAATTTCGGGCGAGCAATATTTAAGGTTCACCAAGAGTTTAATTAGAGGAGTTGTTATGCGACGATTATTTTCAGCACTAGCGGTTACAGGTTGCTTGGTGGCTGGATTACCCGCCATCAGTTTAGCCCAGTCCATGCCAGGATTCACGATTTTCGGCGGCCCCGATCGCGCCAACCAATTAAGCTATCGCTTGGATTACGGTACAGCCGGGATGAGCGGCGATAGATATCGGCTGCGAATTCCTTCCAAAAAAGTAAGTTTGGCGATCGCCCAACTGAACATATCCTATCCAGACTACTACAAAGGCGAATTTGACCAAAAAGACATTAAAGTGCGCGTCAAAGACAAAACAATAGAATTGCAAGAAGTAATCTGGGACAAAGAAAATCGATTCATAGAAATTTATCCCAAAGAACCAATTGCCGCCGGCAACAATGTTGAGGTTGTACTCTCCAACGTCAGGAACCCATCTCCCGGCGGAATGTACCATTTCAACGTCCGCATCCGCACCCCCGGTGACGTTCCCTTGCTGCGTTACCTAGGCACTTGGCTGTTGAGCATTAATTGAGGGAAGGATTCGGAGAAGGAATTTCTCGTTAGTCAAGCGATCGCGACAGAAAAATTTAAATGTGGCGATCGTTTTGCTGCGGGCAAAAATTTAACAATACTCAAATCCGGGTTTTCGGGAGTTGTAAAATAGAACTTTCGGCTCATATCGCAATTCTCAATGATTCGTAATAATGAGTCTAGGGGCAGCCCCTCGATGGTTGCCCTTGGCTAATTAGGGGTAGGTCCAGGGGCGCTACCCCTACAAAATGTTTACCAATCAAATAGGATTGCTCTAGCCGTACTCTCGCATGAATCTACTAGCAAAAATCAAAACAATACAAATTCCTCCAGCGCTGCGATCGAGAAATTATCGCCTGTTTTTTGCAGGACAAGGCATCTCCCTGATTGGCAATTGGATGACGCAAGTCGCTACTGTTTGGCTTGTCTACAATTTGAGCGATTCACCTTGGATGCTCGGCGTGGTGGGATTTACCAGTCAAATACCCACATTAATTTTACTGCCTTTTGCAGGAGTTTTAATCGATCGCTGGAACCGCCACCGAGTCATTATTGCCACTCAAATATTAGCGATGGTTCAATCCTTAGCGCTAGCATTTTTAGCGCTAACAGGAGTCGTTAACATTTGGCAGATCCTGGTACTGAGTTTCTTTCAAGGCGCCATTAATGCCTTTGACGCGCCGGCACGGCAAGCTTTTGTGCCGGAACTTGTAGAAAAGAAAGAAGATTTAGCAAATGCGATCGCCCTCAACGCTTCCATGTTCAACGGAGCCAGATTAATCGGCCCAGCAATTGCAGGTTTGCTGATAGCTACAGTCGGCCCAAGTTATTGCTTTCTCATTGACGGGCTCAGCTACATCGCCGTAATTGCAGGCTTATTAGCGATGCAAATCAAAGCCCGTAAAATTGCCGCAACTAATACCAAACCCTTACAAAGATTAAAAGAAGGATTCGTTTATGCCTTCGGGTTTCCCCCAATTCGAGCAATTTTACTGCTATTAGCATTAGTCAGTTTTGCGGGAATGTCGCACACAGTTTTAGTCCCAATTTTTGCCACCAAGATTCTGCAAGGCGACGCACAAACCCTCGGCTTTTTGATGGCATCTTCGGGAGTTGGCGCCTTCGCGGGCGCGATTTATTTGATTTCTCGCAAAAGTATAGTTGGTCTCGGCAAATTGATTGCGATTTCACCTGCCATTATGGGATTCGGACTGATAGGTTTTGGTTTGTCCCGCGTCTTGTGGCTGTCATTAATCATGATGTTGTTTGTGGGGTTTGGTTTCATTATCCAATTTGCAGGAGGAAACACATTGTTGCAAACAATTGTGGAAGACGACAAACGCGGAAGAGTGATGAGCATATACACGATGGCATTTTTTGGAGTGACACCGTTTGGGAATTTAGTTGCCGGCGGATTGGCCAATTATATCGGCGCTCCCAATACAGTCATCATTGGAGGTATAGTTTGTGTTTTAGGCTCCATAATTTTTACCAAACAGTTGCCAGCTTTAAAAAACTTAGTCCGACCACTTTATCAAAAAATGGGTTTAATTCCGCACTAGCGATTTAGCCTAAAATCACAAAAGCCAACATTAAACAACATTCCCAAAGGGAACATCTGACTGTATCTCCAGCAATCCTCAACAATTTGTAAAATTCTCTCTTCTCTTTCTCTGCGCCCTCTGCGCCCTCTGCGGTTAAAAAATCCAAATTAATTACGCAACCAGAGGTTAAACCAATGGCAAATAGCAGTGCAATTCCACAGCAGAGCGATCGCGTTCCCTTAAAAACCTGGATCGGCGTCATGGGAACAATTCTCGGCGCTTTCATGGCCGTTTTGGACATCCAAATCACCAACGCATCTCTCAGAGATATTCAAGCAGCTTTAGGCGCAACTTTAGAAGAAGGTTCTTGGATTTCCACCGCCTATCTAGTCGCAGAAATAGTCGTAATTCCGCTGACTGGTTGGCTGTCGCAGGTGTTTTCTTTCCGTCGCTACATCTTGGTAAATGCCGCTTTCTTTGTCTTCTTTTCCATGTGCTGCGCTTGGGCGTGGAATTTGAATTCAATGATTTTATTTCGGGCTTTGCAGGGATTGTCAGGCGGCGTTTTAATTCCGATGTCTTTTACATTTTTGCTGACTAATTTGCCACCCAAAAAGCAGCCAATCGGTATGGCGATGTTTGCAATGACAGCTACTTTTGCACCATCCATCGGGCCGACATTGGGAGGGTGGCTGACTGAGAATTACGGCTGGCAATATGTCTTTTATTTAAATTTAATTCCAGGGCTGCTGCTGCTAGCGGCTGTGTGGTACGCCGTCGCCCCCGCACCGCTGAGACTCGAACTGCTAAAAGAGGGCGACTGGTGGGGAATTATCTCGATGGCGATCGGCTTGGGTTCCCTGCAAATCGTGTTAGAAGAAGGAAGCCGCAAGGACTGGTTTAGTTCGGATTTTATTGTGCGTTTAAGCATAATTGCTGCAATATTTCTCAGCGCTTTTTTCTGGATTGAACTAACTCGCAAACAACCGTTTATTAACTTGCGCTTGCTGACCCGCCGCAATTTCGGTTTAGCTACTATTGTCAATGTATCCTTGGGGGTGGGATTGTACGGTTCGGTGTACATTTTGCCCCTGTATTTAGGTCAGATTCAGCAGTACAATGCCATGCAAATTGGCGAGGTGATTATGTGGGCTGGGGTGCCGCAGTTATTCATCGTGCCGATGGTGCCGAAATTGATGCAGCGAATCGATATGCGGCTGCTGATTGGCATCGGTGTGAGTTTGTTTGCGGTGAGTTGTTTTATGAATGCCAGCATGACTCACGAGACGGGTATCGATCAGTTGCGTTGGTCGCAATTAGTCCGGGCATTGGGACAGCCTTTAATTATGGTGCCGCTGTCAACTATTGCCACTGCTGGTATGGAGAGACACGAGGCTGGTTCGGCTTCTGGTTTGTTTAATATGATGCGAAATATGGGAGGTTCGATGGGGATTGCGGCGCTAGCAACTTTGGTGACGCAGCGCGAGCAATTTCACTCGAATCGATTGGGGGAATCTGTTTCTTTGTACAATCCGGCAACGCAGGAGCGAATTAATCAAATGACTCAGTATTTTGTGAGTCGCGGTGCAGATTTAAGCGTGGCGAAAGACCAGGCAATTAAGGCAATTGATAATATTGTCCGCCGTGAAGCTTATGTAATGGCTTTTAATGATTGTTTTTATTTTGTGGGAATTGCTTTGTTGTTAAGTGGGATTGCTATTTTGGGTTTTAAAAAGGTGAAAGCGGGTGCGGGTGCTGGGGGAGCTCATTGATTCTGTAGGGCGCGGAGTGCGTTGCATCTTTGGGGCGGGCTCTCCTGCCCACCCCACAATAATTTTAAGAGCTTTCAAAATGCCAACTAAATGTTTTTTAGCTTATTTACCATTCTTGTTGGGCTTCTGCTTCTGCTTGAATTAAATTTTGCCGCAGTTGCACCCAATTTATTTGATGGGAGGGCAAGTCTTCGATGAGCTTTCCGCGCTGTAAATGCAGAATTTGCGTGCTAAATTGCTCGGCTAATTCTAATTGATGGTTGACCATTACAATTGTGGTTTTGCCGTTTGTTAGCTGTATCAATACTTGCAAAAGGTGGGCGGCTTTTCCTGCGTCTAGGGCGGATGTTGGCTCGTCTAAAAGCAAGATTTTTGGTTGCAGGATGATGCCGCGGGCGATCGCCACGAGCTGTTTTTGGCCTGTGGAAAGCTGCAATTCGGTGCGATTGAGCCATTCTTGGGGTATGTGGAGTTGTTCGATCGCCCCGCTAATTCTCTCTGCAATGTTTGATGAAGTCACGCCCCGCAGCTTTAAAGGATAAGCCAATGCTTCTCGCACCGACATTCCCAAAAGCTTGGATTCTTGCAGGATGAGGGTGATTTGTTTGCGGAGTTCGATCGCAGGTATTTGGCGATATTCTGTATTTTCCAGATAAATCGAGCCGCTGGTGGGAGTGCTGAGCCGGTTTAGCAGTCGCAACAGCGTTGTTTTCCCCGCACCTGAAGGACCAACAATTGCCACGCGAGATCCCTTCTGTACCTGAAACGATATATTTTCCAACAAATAACTTGAGGCGATCGGTGTTTTCAAGCTTACACTGTCAATTCGCAGTTGAGGATTTGTTTCTGTATTATTTTCCGAATAATTAGGCATTGAATTCATTAAAAATCTCAAAAAGTTGCACATATTTCGATCCCCCTAAATCCCCCTTAAGAAGGGGGACTTTGATCGGAATCTTGTCCCCCCCTTATTAAGGGGGGTTAGGGGGGATCGGAATTCTCTGAAAAGACCTATAAAATTGGTATAAGTCGAGGACGATCGCAACTAAATTCATCCGTGTATCCGTGTCGTTATCCTTTTCCTTCTCAAACTTTTACAGCTTTTTCTAAAGGAAAACCCAGCTTTTCGCGCTGTTCCAAATAAAGCTGAGCAACTCGCCGCGCCAAATTGCGAATTTTGGTGATGTAGCGGGTTCTTTCCGTTACCGAAATCACGCCTCTAGCGTCGAGCAAATTGAAAGTGTGAGAACATTTTAGCACATAATCAAGACTAGGCAAAACCAATCCTTTTTTTGTCAATTGTTCGGCTTCTTGCTCGTACAATCCAAATAGAGTAAACAGCAATTCTGGATTGGAAGCTTCAAAATTATAAGTACACTGTTCTATTTCTCCTTGCAGGTGAACGTCGCCGTAAGTGATGCCATCTTTCCACTGAATTTTCGTCATGGCATCGACTTCTTGGAGATACATTGCTAGGCGTTCTAGTCCGTAGGTAATTTCAATGGAGACGGGGCGACAGTCAATGCTACCGCACTGTTGAAAGTAGGTAAATTGGGTGATTTCCATGCCGTCGAGCCAGACTTCCCAGCCGACGCCCCAAGCTCCGAGGGTCGGCGATTCCCAGTTGTCTTCTACGAAACGAATGTCGTGGTCTTCTGGGCTAATTCCTAATGCTCTGAGGGAGTCTAAATAGATGTCTTGGATGTTGGGAGGAGAGGGTTTAATTAAAACTTGATATTGATAGTAATGTTGGAAGCGGTTGGGATTTTCGCCGTAGCGTCCGTCGGTGGGGCGGCGACAGGGTTCGATGTAGGCGACAGACCAAGGTTCGGGGCCAATTGCTCTGAGAAAGGTGTGGGGATTCATGGTTCCTGCACCTTTTTCTGTGTCGTAGGATTGGGCGATCAGGCAGCCTCGATCGCTCCAGAATTTGTTTAAGGTGGCAATGACTGATTGAAAGTTCACTGGTTTAAATATGGCTAGTATGTGTCTAAGCTTATTTAAGCATACTCAAGGCAGGATTTATTGAAATAAACCCTGCCAAAATTAGATAAGACAGGATTTATAGCGAATTGCCCTACTCTGCTTTTTCACGTTGGCGTTTTTCGATTTCGGCGATCGGTAATAGTAATGTATCTTCGATCTCTCGTCTGATTTCATCACTAACTGAAGCACTAATGTTTAGACAATCCATTAATAGCTTATTAGCCTCATAGTAATTTTGTAATATCTCCTTTTGTTTCGGATGCGGTTGCCAACTATTACCTAGATCCCGATGATTATTTAAAATACTTTGGAGTTGTTTTGACCAATCATTATTGTTAACTGCCCACCAATCATCTAGATACCCCCATCGTACACTGTGATCGATGCCATACCAATCTTTAGGAATATAATATCCAAGTGAAGGCAATATTTTTAAAATAACTCCATTTATATACCGCTCATCTCCTAACACTAAACAATTATTGTTGTCTAACACTAATAAGCCCAGACTAGCAAGGCATGAATAATATTTAGAAATCTCAAACCCGGGCAATATATCCTCAGGTTCCCAATCTCGATTTTGTAGTTCTATTTTTTGGAAATGAGTGTTAAATTTTCCATCTTCAATTTTATTGATAATGAGAAGAACAGCAAAATCATAAGTTGAATCGTTGGGACGCGAAAAAAATCCATAAAGCAAATAATATAATGACTGATATTCAGAGTTAAGATTTTGGTCAATTTTTGTAAAAAGATGGTTGGCAGGATTATTTTCTAGGTTTTGAATAAAAGCCATAAAAATTGCTCTCAAGGCAGCTAATTTATAAGTTGTGCCTATAGTAGTCTTAGCTTTATTGGATATCCACGATAGAAAGTAATTTATTTCAATATCGTCAGCAATCAATTTCTCTATGCAGATTTTCATTGATAGTAATAAACTGTTGGCGTTTAGGAGCAACTCAATTGTCAAAATAAATACTTCTCGCCAGTGCTTGTTAATGCACTGAGCACTCATATTTTCAAAGTCTTTTGTTGCACTAAACCACTTAGCGATCAAATGCTCTTGAAACGTCAGGTGTGAAAACGACCAAACTTTCTGACTTCGCTCAATCAACAACCCATGCTGCGCTTCCATCGCCTTCAACACCGCTCGACTATCCCGCTGCCCAATCGCCAAAAACTCCGCAATATACTCCTCAATTTCTGCCTGCTCAAATAGCACATATTGCTCTTTTTTAAACTTCTTCACTGCCAGAAAGCTCAATAATTCTAGCTTTCGCTCCACTGACAAATCGCGATAAAATTCATCTCGCTCGATTCCCCTACGTTCGTCCCACTGCTCTAGCAATAACTCCAACCCTTCTTCATAAAGCTTGGAACGCTTCGAGTAAAACTTCCCCGTCTGGTGAAACACCGCACAAGTCAAACTCAGCAAAATCGGCGTAATTGCTAACTCCCGAATCGGCTTATTCTCCTCCAAAAAGAGCAGCCCCAGAAACTCCTCGGCTTTTGCCAGTCCCCCCGACTCATCCCCCATCACCGCCTTATACCAATGTTGGGCAAAAGCCCGCGCCTGCGTTTGATTAAAATCCGCCACCTCCACATAATCAAACCGCTCAAACCGCGATTCCTGACTCTGCGTTCTACAGGTCACAATTACCTGCACCTGGGGATAAGTGCGAGCAAACCGCTTGATTTCCTTGGCGATGTTCTTCCCATCTTCTCCCGTCACTTCATCCAACCCATCCAGCAGCACCAGCGCCCGACCTCGATCTAACGCCAATTGAGTTTCGGCATCCGATAACCGCCAGCACCGCTGTAGATAACGCTCTAGCGAATAGGCAACCTCACGCCCATCCTCGACAAAATCTCGCAGTTTAATCAAAACCGGAATCCGGCGCGCTTGTAAATTACCTGCGTTGCACTCCATCACCACTCGCTGCAAATACGTGGTCTTTCCCGAACCCGGTTTGCCCACTACCATCAGGTTCGCATTCTTTGCCAGCACCTCTAAACCTGATACCCGTTTTTGCTCTTTGCCCAAACCAATGCGATCCAAACTGCGGTAGCTGGGATTTTGGCTGAAGTGCTGCCACAAGTCATCCAATTCCGATTTACGACTACTACTGAGTTCCTCCAGAAGATTGACATCCACAAACAAGTCACCCAACGGCACGCAACGATCGATCCCCCAAAGCGGCATAGTGTCGTGCAACCGTTGGATGTCATCGTGGAGGCGCGATCGTACTTGCTGAACTAACGCATCAATATCATCTTTCAGGCTCTCCAGAGGCGGATCTGACAGCAAATTTGGTGGTTTACCTTTCTCCTGAACCTGTTCATCATCGGGTTCCCATTTCAGTTTGAGCTTTTTGCAGATGCAAAGAAACTGCTTGCGCTGAACAGGTTCACCTTTGAAAAATTTGTTGATAGTAGTACGCGACATCTTTAATTCAGCAGCCAAATCGGATTTGCTACCAAATTTTGCTAATGCGCTGTTCGCGTTTTTCAGTTGAGTTGGCGATAGCCTGAGAGATCGCCCGCTAGGTTCTGTCATGTAGTGGTTTCAGGTTTCCCCAATTATAGCGACGCGATCGTAACTTGGACAAACTTGTACATAACCTGAGCGGTAGGCGATCGTATCTAAAACCAGCCTCCTATCTTGCATTTGGCAGATTGTTGAGAGTTTCAACGAAGATGACTAACATGAAGAGTTCAAATAAGAAAAAATGGCTCAAAGTAATCGAGTTTACTGTAGTGGGTGTTGCCACCTGGCTCAATCCCCAAGCAGGATTTCTGCTGTTTCTGCTCAAGCTGTGCTTTCAAATCTTGGCTGCGTTGCAGAAAGATGAGGAGAGTGAAATAGATAAAAGCTAAATGCTAAACGAGTAGATTGAGAAAAAATTATCGTTGCAGAGGGCCGAAATCTACAAGCGAAAAAAGGCATCAGAACTAGCAGCAGTCACCGGAGAAAGTAGCGAATCTCAACTTCGCGATCGCCTCAACAAACAAGCTCTCAAAAATGCCATTTTATTGTAGCGCGAGCTGCCATATTTCTACTGGCAAATAAACAGAGGCAGATATTACTGTCTTGCGTCAGGTGTTGAGTGGAAGCGATCGCCAAATTGCCACTAAAAAACATAATAGTCAGAACCCCGACTTATTGAATAAGTCGGGGTTCTGACAGTGAAAAAGTTGAGATTACTTTCTAGTTTAGTCTGCGGGAGCGAGGGAAACTAACAGAGTGATGTTGTCAACGCCGATTACATAAACCGTGTCTCCCGGTGTGAGGGTGATTTGGCTATCGCACCGTGCGGGCCACCAGCTACCTTGGAAGCGGACGCGACCTGTTTGATTCGGGTAAATCGATTCATCAACGACTGCTTCTTCGTTGAAGTAGTTAAAATTGGTGTTGATGTAGTTATCCATTAAGAGATTCTTTTCTGTGCTGTAGGTGTGAGTAGAAAAAATTGAACCGAAAGCTTTTATTACGTTGAACATTTTCCTGACTCCTTTTGTGTTAAAATATATTGAATTTTACTCGCCTATTTATGCTGTTTGAAAAGTAGCATTTGCTGGTTGGGATTTATTACCAGGTTGTTCATGCTCTGATTTAGTCTGCGGGAGCGAGGGAAACTAACAGAGTGATGTTGTCAACGCCGATGACATAAACGGTGTCTCCCGGTGTGAGGGTGATTTGGCGATCGCAACGTGCGGGCCACCAGCTACCTTGGAAGCGGACGCGACCTGTTTGATTCGGGTAAATCGATTCATCGACGACTGCTTCTTCGTTGAAGTAGTGGAAATTGGTGTTGACGTAATTTTTGATGAGCATATTGTTAGCGCCGCTGTATCCTTGGGTGGAGAAAATCGATCCGAAAGCTTTTACTACGTTGAACATGATATTGACTCCTGTGGTGTTAAAATATATGGATGTGTAATTGCCTGTTTATGCTATTTGAGAGGCTGCATTTCCTCGGTTGAGATTGATTGATTGCCTTGATATTTCATTGTTCTTGCCTTCCGTGGTTTTATCAGGATAAAAGGCGAAGAATTTTTGAAATGTTGAGGGGATTTGAGAAGCGGTTGGGGGGAGTATAAATCCAGTAATTCCGAGGTATTGAATTAAGGATTTCATGGTTGAGCAGTTGGTGGGATTTACCTCAAGGGTAGATGTGGTTAGCTACATTAGAGATTGTCAGATTCCGCATTACTGCTGCTGTGAATATCTGTGATTTTTGGGTTTAACTTTTGGGGTGAATTTTTTGATTGGGTTGTGACTCACTTGCTTTACATTTACTAATTTGCCAGGAGTCGAATATCTTTGGTGCGATCGCCAGTCCACTTTCCGAGTCTGGTACTGGCACAGGACGCTTTCACACCTGCAAACAACGATTTTGCAAAGGTTTCTGCCTACCTATCAGGCTGGTAGCTGTGCCAATTTAGCCAAGTGGACTACCGCAAACAGTGAATTATGAACTTACGCCGTCTCGATCGCCCAATCCGGAATATCCATACATATCTAGTCCGTGACTTACGCACCAAACCCCTAAAAACCCGGTTTCTGACACCCTGTGCGCCATTAGGGGCCCGTAAGCGGATCTATGATATAAGCAAGTAAACTTCGCCTCTCACCCGCCCTCCCCATGCGATGTTGATTTGTACCTACCTATTTAGGCATAGAAAATAGGTGATCGAGATTGACGCAGATATCAGGAGGCGGTAGGAGTTTTTGATCGATGCAGCTCGATCGCACCCTGTTATCCAATTATTGAACAGGTCGAACTTAAAATCCATTCATAAATTCAGAATCTTAAATTCATAAAAGTCATAATTATAGACAACCTGCTTGATACTGCATAATTGTTACAGGAATTTTGAATAAAGTTTTAGCTAATTGAGACAAACCGAACTTGAATTTAAGCGACTGCGCCAATTCTTGTCTGGACTCAACTACTAGGTAAACTCTGAACTTACGCCCTCTGAATCTGGAAACCTGGAAGATCCCTAAATGGCGAGAAAAAAAGCGCTCGCAACAATACTTTGGTGTCCTGTTACTATTATTGACATCTTTGCTGCCAGATGTGCTGTTACTATTTTTGATCGGATACCGAGCGAATATGCTTTTATTAGCTTTGAATACAAAATGATATTTTATTATTATTTATTGTACCGCATTACAGCGGGAACGGCTGTATCTAGCGCTTATCGGCGAAATCGCAACATCAATATTTTCCGAATGCGATCGCTATCTCCTCGCTCACCAGTGTTAGATTGCTCTGATGGGTCAGGTCGCGGGGGTACTGCGTGTTGGTGAGCGCGTTCAGTGGACATCCAATAATATTTTGTACGAAGTTACGTCTAAACTACACCAGCCAGATGCTGCAATTGAAATTACTAACTCTGCAATCAAAGCAGGCGATGGCAGGCTCAAAATAAGTGTTCAACCTCAACGTTCCGAAAAATTAAAATAAATGCAAAGTATCGGAAACTTGGCATAAACCCCAACAGGCCCGCCATGCCTCAAATCCCGAAGAATGCGTAGGCGTAAGCCGGGGCGCAGCCATCGCTGCACCTTGTACACACACAACCCACACCTCCTAAGTAACGTTCACCAAGTTAGCCTGAAGTTAACAGCCGTTTTGTGCCGGTGCTGGCTTAGTACCCAGACGCTTGCTTGCCTGACTTCTGTTCAGACAAAACACGGTCACGTAAAATTTCAAGTTCTGTAACCCTTGAGGAGTTCACAGACGGTTTTGCGATCGCACGATTAGATGGATGCCTACTAACTGCTATGACTAACCGGACGGAGATAACCTTGGTAAATTAGCAGACAACCTACATTCCGTTCGGGTTCAGCGATTTGTTAACTTGATGATGGGTAGGCGATCGCTCCAAGGTTTAGCATACTCCAATTGACCAGCTAACCGAAAAAGAGTAGCTTCCATCCCAAATTTTCCCACAAACTGCATCCCAATAGGTAAACCTGCCTCATTCCAATATAAAGGCACAGACATTGCAGGCTGGCCTGTTACATTGAAGGGTGCTGTATAGGGTGTGAAGCTAAAGACTTGTCTGGCGAGAGGCTCAATCACTTTCATGACTTTCAGTAACCAGCTTGCATTTGTTCTCGCAACCAAATTCATCAAAAATTCTTTCCCTGATGACGGTTGAAGTGAACCAATAGGAATTGGAGGTTGAGAAAGGGTGGGAGTCAGCAAAACATCATATTGTTCAAAAAATTGGCCGATATTCCGTGCATCTACCTGTAATTGACGAGCTGCTTTAGCATAGTCAGCCGCACTCAAAGCCTCACCTAACAGCCCTAAACAATAAGTCCCTAATTCAAAATCTTCAGCAGTCACTTTTCGTTGTGTTGATTTAGCCGCCCACTCAATATCTGCACGAGTTTCCCCAACAACAATTCTCATAAAATTTAAGGCAAAAGCTTCTCCATCAAATTTAGGCCGCTCTTCTACAACTTCATGCCCAAGTTCTTGAAGTAATTTAATGGTTGCTTTCAATCCCTCAATGCAATCTTCATGAACCGCATCACCCAAAAATGGATGAGTGGTAAAAGCAATGCGAAGTTTTCCTGGTGCAGTCGTAACTTCGTCCAAATAGGGTCTTACCTGTGGCGGAGATAAATAGGTTGCTCCCACATCAGAACCACTGATTGCATCCAGCATAGCTGCACTATCGCGAACAGAACGACTTAGCACCGTTTCAGTCGAAAATCCACGCCACAATTCACCTGCAATCGGACCTGTGGGAATACGCCCACGGCTGGGTTTTAGTCCAAAAATGCCACAGCAAGATGCTGGAATTCGGGTAGAACCGCCGCCATCGCCTGCCCCAGCCAGAGGAACCATTCCTGCTGCGATGGCTGCGGCTGAACCTCCACTAGACCCTCCTGGTGTACGATCCAAGTCCCAAGGATTGCGAGTCACCCCCCAAGTCTTAGGTTCCGTGTAGGGTGTAATGCCAAATTCTGGAGTATTCGTCTTACCTAAAATAACAACTCCTGCTGCTTTGAAACGTCTCACCAATTCGCTATCATGGCTGGCTGATATATTTCTAAGTAAACGGTTGCCGCTACTGGTAGGAACACCCGCATACATCGATCTCAAATCTTTTAATAGGAAAGGGACGCCTTTGAATGAACCCTCTGGCAAGTCATGATTGACTAACATCCTTGCTTGTTCATACATTTTGCAAATGACAGCATTAATTACTGGATTGTACGCTTCAATCCGGGCAATCGCTGCATCCAATAACTCGGCTGGAGTAACTTGCTTTGCTTGTACTAACTCAGCCAAGCCTAAACCATCATATTGTTGATAATCGGGAAAGCCAGACATATTGCACTCCTCAGTTATTGAGTAATTGTTCTAAATTACAGCGGGAACCGCTGTATACCCTAGACTTCACTCTATAAAATTTGCTTGATACTGCATAATTGTTACAGGAATTCTGAATAAAGTTTTAGCTAATTGAGACAAACCGAACTTGAATTTAAGGGACTGCGGCAATTCTTGTACGGAAACTTCTACGAAGCCAAAGCGGGTATAAAATGATGCGAGCCGCTTTCCCAAACATTCTAAATATAGCGGTTCTGTAGCTTGTTGAATTAAATATTTTGCGAGGTAGCTTCCCAAACCTCGATCGCGCCAATCTTTCGCCACCACCAAACTGCCCAATTCTTGCGCGCCCGCAAAATTCCGCAACTGCCCGCAAGCTGCCAATTTTCCCTCGCATTCGATGACCCAGAATTGCTGCCAGCGCAACTGAGTTGGATCGAGTCGGGCGCTCCACACTAACATTTTAATTGATTTGATGTCTTGAGCTGAAGCTGGGCGGATGGCGCATTCAGACGGCAACGAAAAAAAACTTTCATTCATTATGATTCCATAAAATGAGCTTTAGTAAATTTATTCTTATTTTCCGAGTCGAGTTCCAAAGGGTGTATTTAAGTATAACGGCTGTCACTGGAAATTATAGCAGCTAGCCGCTTCAAAATCCGAAAAACTTCGTAAAGTTCATTTCCGGGATTTGCAATATCGAAAAGTTTAGAGACGGCATACTGCGGTGTGTCTCGTTTGGTCATTTTGATAAATCGAAAGCTGCTACCATTCGTCAGAAGCCCAAATGTTACTGGTTCGGGGCTGGGGTCATTCAGCATATAAAATAGTAACTGAGGAAGCCCAGCTTCAACGGAATATTGAGAGCGTTTGGCTTCGATCGCAACTACCCAAAAAGATTTAAGCAATAGCAGGACATCGATGCTACCCTTGACAATTGTATCTTCATCTTCAATAGTCAGTTCTACTGATTTTTCTGCCTCTATGTGAAAGGGAGTCAAGTAGAAATCTGCTAAAAATAGCAAGGGAGCCAGTACCACCATTTTTACGGTATCTTCCAGCATCGCGTACTTGACACTGTTGATATAACCTGCTTTTACGTTGTCGAGCGCTCGCTTTTTGTCATCGCTAATTTCCGGTAAATCGTCAATCCACTCCCGGAAGAATTGCTCGTCTTCACAAAGTTGAAAATTAAATTTTGTTTCGACATCTAGCAGAGTCAGTGTTTTTGCTTGAATGCTTTGTGTCATAGTTTTATGTAGTTATTTATTAGTTGTAATTAATTGTAACATATCAACTGTCGATCGCCTCCAACAACACCTCCGCGCCAAACCTTACCGCATCGGTACAAGACAATCCTGTTTCTGCTTGAACTTCAGCTATTGCTAACAACGCATCTGCCTCATTTAAGTGATGAGTGTTGAGGGCGATCGCGCTCACTTTTCCCCCTGAAAAAGCACCCGCAGCAGCAGCTAACATTTCGTACAATTCGACCACTTTTGATAACTTAGGAATCGATACGTGTGGGTGATTGCGAATGCTAGTTTGTCCGGCTCTGTGGGCTAAAATTAAGTGAGTTGGCTGCGAACCCCGCAACAGCGGCAGAGTCGCCGTCGAACCCGGATGCAATAGCGAACCTTGCCCTTCTACGTGCAGAATATCGCATTCAGAACCCAATTTAATCACCATTTGTTCGACAGCACCAGCCGCGAAATCAACTCGCACTGCATCCAAAGGAATGCCTTCATTTCCGATCATTAAACCCGTTTGTCCGGTTGCCAAAAATTTGGAACGCAAACCCCGCTGCAAGCAAGTGCGATTAAGTTCCAGACTGGTTGACATTTTGCCGACGCTCATATCTGTGCCGACAGTTAATACGCGGCGACAGCTTAATTTAGCGGCGGCGGCAGAGGCGATCGCACCGACAGATTTCGGTTCCTGACGCACGTCCCAAATCCATTGATTTTCGGTTAAGGGAACTGTTATCAAAGGTGCAAGTTTCGCGTGCAAACCGTTGACAACTGACAAACTTGCTGCTACCGCTTGATTAATTTCTGGCAGCCATTCCGCAGGCAAAACACCGCCGGAAGGAGCGATACCAATTAACAGAATATCCGGCGCAAATTCCAGTGCTTCTGCAACGGAAGCAACTATCGGTACTTGTTGAGGAATACCCGTTAATTCAGGTAAAGATTGTCCGGCACATTGGCGGTCTATTACGGCTACAATTTGTGCTTCGCTGTAGCGCAAAAATGCTAAGCCTGTTTTGCCGGAAGGGCCAAGAATTCCCTCATGCAGTAAGATAGCAACTTTGCCATTTTTGATGGGATAGTTTTTAGTCATTGGTGCACTGTAAGTAGATGAAGCTTGAAAATACATCAGGCCTGGACGCAGTGAGTCAAACTTTAGCTTTCGCGAGCCGAAGGAAAGCAATCACAAAGTTTATGATAGCTTGATATTCTGTTACATGGTAAAGTTTATTTGCGCCGACCTACTTACTTCTATTCTCCAATCTCAATTCGCCGCACTCCCAATCCCGATCGCCCGTTTGGCATCAAACACCCATTTTCGACGATCGCACCGGTGAAAGGATCGTCTAATAAATTTAAGTGACTGTCCAAATCCAAATAGTCAGCTAGGGGTGAAAGTTGTGCTGCTGCTGTATTTGCGATCGCGCTATCTGAATAGCAGCCGAACATTACTTGCAAATTACAGGCTTTTGCTGCGTGAATCATCCGCATTGCTTCGGTCAATCCGCCTGACTTCATCATTTTGATATTGATGCCGTGGACGCAGTGCGCTAGCTTGGGTATATCGGAACTATTAAAGCAACTTTCATCAGCAAAAATTGGCAGGGGCGATTGACGGTACAGTTCTGAGAATTCCTCCATATCTGCGAGGGGTGAAAGCGGCTGTTCGACATAATTTATATTGTATTTTTCCAGCCACTGACACATCTCGGCAGCATCTTTTAAACTCCAACCGCCGTTAGCATCAACACTAATTTTAAGGTTAGCTGGTGCTTCGTTTAGCACTGCTATTAACATAGCTTTGTCGGCTTCGATTCCTGCGGGATTTCCTAATTTGACCTTAACGGCGCGGTATTTGATGCTTGCTGGATCTGTCCCATCTTTACCAAACCAATCGCGCACTCTTTCTCTTGCACCAGAGGGCGAATTAATGCCGATTGTGACGGAGGTGGGGACGATGCGCGATCGATCTAATCCCCACATTTTCCACAGCGGCAAGCCTGCTTTTTTGCCCAGCCAGTCGTGCATTGCCATGTCTATGCCGGCGCGGGCGGCTGAGGGTAAGTTAACCTCTGTTAATACTTGTTCGATCTTTTGGCGATCGAACGGAGTAAACTTTTCTAGCAGCGGTGCAACTTCCTGCAATGCGGCTAGCAGAATTTCGGTAGTTTGGGGCCGAGAACCTGTGGAAAAGGGCGATGCTTCTCCCCAGCCTTCGATTCCTTCGTGTGCTAATTTTACCCATAAATTGGTACTTTGGGCTGTTGTACCGCGGCTGATGGTAAGGGCAAACCGCTTGCGGACAGTGAAAGTTTCAATTTGAACGTGCATTGTCAGTGATTGGTTATTTTTTGTAGATAAAAATCCGAGGTGGCGGATTGCGCCGCTATTGCCATTTTTTACTTTTTACTTTATAGTTTGATTTTCCTTGTTCTAGTTTATCAAAAACTTGATGAAATTCCTGATTTCTGTTTCGCCGAAGAGAGTTGCTTTCTCTCTCAGCATTTGGGTGCTCTTCTTTGCTGTTGCTGGTTGCATCGTACAAGTTCTCCGCTACGGTTTTAACTATCAACAACGCTGGATTAGTTTGTTTAACTTAGACAGAGAAATAAATTATCCTTCGTGGTACTCATCATTTACTTTGCTGTTTTGCGCGATTTTGCTAGGTATTATTGCTAGTGCTAAGAAGAAGCAGGGCGATCGCTATTTTGGACACTGGAAAGCGCTGGGGTTCATCTTTGTATTTTTTTCGTTAGATGAAATCTTGAGTTTGCACGAAATATTAATTATTAACGACTTGCGAAAGGCACTAGATTTAGGGGGACTTTTTTACTTCATTTGGGTAATTCCGGGGGCGATTTTTGTTGTGGTTACTGGGCTGGCTTATCTCAAGTTTCTCCGGCACCTACCCCGGAAAACAAGGGATTTATTTTTACTGGCAGGCAGTATATATGTCGGTGGAGCACTTGGCATGGAAATGGTTTGTGGCTATTATGCAGATGCGGTAGGTCAGCGAAATTTGATTTACGGTTTAATGGCTTCTGTTGAAGAAATTTTGGAAATGGTAGGGGTGATCGTATTTATCTACGCCCTGCTGTCTTACATCGGTTCCCATCTTGAAACTATTGATTTGCGGTTGAAGATAGTCGATAATCCAGAGAGGTAAAACTGACGATAAACCAACATTCTTAACGAAATTAAAATCGCAGACTTTATGCCTATCTACTTCTACACCACTGGCAGCGAATACGGCTGTTTTTCTAATTTTTCCAGTCATGGGTTCGAGTTAGACGGAGAATATTGGTCAACTACTGAGCATTATTTTCAAGCACAAAAGTTTCCCAAAACGGCTCATTGCGACCAAATTCGCCAAGCAAAAACGCCGAAAGATGCCGCAAAAATGGGGCGCGATCGCTCTCGTCCCCTCCGCAAAGATTGGGAAGAAGTCAAAGATGATATCATGAGAAAAGCCGTACTCCGCAAATTTGAAACTCATCCCGAAATTAGAGAAATTTTACTCGCTACTGGTGATGAGGAAATAGTTGAAAATTCTCCTAGTGATTACTATTGGGGTTGCGGCAAAGATGGCAGCGGCAAAAATATGTTGGGACAGATTTTAATGGAAGTAAGGGAGATATTGCGAAAAGGCAAGTCAGAGTAAAAAATAATTTAAATTTCCCATCATAAAGCAGGACTTGTTTAATAGTAAGTCCTGCAAAGCTCTAACCGAGCATTTTCCCAATTTTATTAAACACGCTGACTCAAAAATCCGCCTGACAAACTGTCGAATTTTGTGCCAATCTTCTCAGGCTGTTCTGGTAGAGGGTTTAGCCTCTCCGAGAAGACTGCAAAGCAGGGGAAACGGTAAAAACCCTGCACCACATTTTGATTTCAACCACTACTGTCAACCCGAATTAACTTTTATCGTCGCAAGTACAGCAATTTGTTCGCCAGTCGCCTCCCGGACACCGTTCTCCTTAGGTTGGCGATTCACAGGTCAAATAGCAAAACTCCTGTTCTGGTTAAAGTTTGTTTTTTATTGATGCTGTATCTTTCTATTGTGTACGATTTATGGAAAGTGTTAGCTATTGTACAGAATTCTTTACATTTGTGATTTATTCGGATACAATCGCGCCACTCTGTCGCAGTTGCTGTTGAATTCTGTTAAATTCTTTCTGTTCTGCGCTTAGCAAAGTATTGTCGATCGGCGATCGCATATCCCACTGCAATTCTGACAATAACCACAAACAGCCAGCCATAATTATTCCTGTGGTTAGATATTGCCAAGGTGCAACAAAAGTTAATAGAGGGATGCTAAATAAATGAGTTAGTCCGATCAGGAGAAAAGTTCGCGATCGCAAACCGAGTCCCGTCAACAAATAGCCGATCGCGCTCAACCCCAACCACAAATCACAGAGATGTAGCAACAAACCTCCCCAACCGACAAAAATACTGCAATCAGTTAAAACCAAACCAGTTATCATCAGCATCGCCCAAGAGTAAAGAATCCAGCTAACTCGCTCGACTCTTACCCAAAACAAAGTCAAAACGGCCATTGCCACAGTGCCAATTAGAGTCAAAGTTGACCACAGAATTGCCTGAAATCTCCAACTGATGGGGAAAAACTGAGCCGTAAAAAAAATCCCTCCTGTCACCAAACCCCAAAGTAGAAAAGTTTGGTCGATGCGGGTATAAAGTCCTGAGAAAAGAGTAATATTTCCAATTTGCCAGCGGAGTTGCAACAGGCCTTCGCGGTCTTGTACGTCGAGATGTTCCTGTTTGCAGCGGATTAGGGGTTCGGAGGCGTTGAAAAAGGTCATCCAGAGTTGGGAAAAGTATGAAGTTTTGTGTATTGTAACAAGTCTTAAAGCATATTTTTCAGATTTTTTCTTGTTCCCTGGCTCAGCCTGGGGACGTAGATTGGGAGGCTCTGCTTCGTGTTTTTCTCCGCAACCGAAGAGGCAGAAGGCTGCGTTAAGCTTTGGACTAACGCAGCCTTGAGGTTTGAGTTCAAGCAAGTCTCCAATTCTTATCTTTTGGAGAATAAATGAAGGCAACATTCACAAGAATTGAGCCATCTTTTTTGCCTATAGAGTAAATTTGCCACGTACCTGTGGGAACCTGTCGCAGATACGGTTTATTTTTCCTTAGCCGATCGTAGATTGAGCTTTTTGAGCGTTGTACTAATTCGGCGGCACGTTCAACAGTGCAGCCAATTTCCACCGAAACTGCGATCGGTTGGGTGAACAGATTGAGCTGTTCGCTGTTATAATTAGTCATGAGAAATCCTCGGTCTATATAGACCATAAACAACATGAGAGTCCTACTGGTTGCACCCAGTGGCTCCCGAAAACTGATAAGCAATTGAGAGCGTCTCTAGTACCACCTAGGGGCGCTTGTTTGCTTGTTAAAGGCAGTCTAACACTGCTTTGCAAAATATACAACGATATACACCAAAATCGACATACTTTTTTTAAACCTATGGTAAATTAGACGTATAATTTTTAAAAGCCTTGTATAACAAGCATTTTCTCCTTCCCGGCTCAGCCTGGGGAAGCTGACCCGGAGGCCCTGCCTCCTGTTTTCCTCCGCAACCGACGAGGCAGAGCCTCGCTTATATCGGTTCCCAGGCACAGCCGGGGAACCAGTTAAACCCAATAGATATTATGAAAAATACATTTATCTCTCGATTTACTCCTAGCTTGATGTCACCAGAAACCCTGGAAGCTATCTTAGTACAGCGTCACGCACTGGCAGAACGTTTAGTAGAGCTAATTCGGGTGAGCGCGCTAACAGATAACAAGCATTTTCAACTGCTAATTGGGCCGCGCGGCATTGGCAAAACGCACTTGGTTTCCCTGATTTATCATCGCATTGTTAAGATGGAAGATTTGCGGGATAAATTGCTAATTGCGTGGCTGCAGGAAGAGGAATGGGGGATTGCGTCTTTTTTGGATTTATTGCGGGGAATATTCCGGGCAATTGCTAAAGAATATCCGGCAGAATATGAAGCTGAGTTACATGATGATGTTGAAAAGCTTTACGATTTGTCGCCGGAGCAAGCTGAATTTAAGGCCGCAGAATTGCTGAGAGACTTTGTTGGCAAGCGGGCGCTGTTGTTGATTGTCGAAAATTTAGAGGACGTGTTTAGCGGCTTGGGGGATTTCGGGCAGAAGCAGTTGAGGGTGTATATTCAAAATAATTCTTTTTTGACAATTTTGGCAACATCACAAAGTTTGTTTGATGCAGTCAAGCTCTCTAATCATCCTTTTTATGATTTTTTTGATTTACATGAATTAGATGAGTTTAAGCTCGATGATGCTGTAGCTTTATTAAAGCATATTGCTAACTTAGAAGGGAATAGTGATTTAGCATCTTTTATTCAAAGTCCCACAGGGCGCGATCGCATTAAAGTTGTGCATTACCTTTCAGGTGGCAGTCCTCGCGTTTACATTGTTTTTTCGGCTTTTCTGATGACTCCTGAATCGCTCGATAAATTGGTAGAACCGTTCATGGAAATGCTGGATAGCCTCACGCCCTACTATCAGGATCGGATGAAATATCTATCAAATCAGCAGCGAAAGATTGTTGATTTTTTGTGCGATAGAGGTGGTGCTGCACCAGTCAAAGAAATTGCTAAACGCTGTTTTATTGAGCAGCGAACTGTATCTAGCCAACTTAAAGATTTGCGAGATAAGGGTTATGTCAAAACTGAGGAAATTGGACGGGAATCGTGGTATGAATTGCGGGAACCCTTGATGCGTTTTTGTCTGGAGGTAAAAAAGCAGCGCAATCAACCGATTCGATTAATTGTGGATTTTATTCGGGTTTGGTATACGCGGCAAGAGTTGCAGCAGCGATTGGGATTGAGGATGGCGGATGTTGATTTGGCGGAGAAAGAAAGTCATTTTATGTATCGGCAAGGTTTGAAACCGATTCCACCTGATGCTGTGATGGAACGAGAATATTATACGCGGGCGCTTGAGGCTATTGAGAGAAATGAGGAAGACCCGCGTCTGAAGGCTTATTTTGATGAAATTGAAAATTGTTTTGAACAGAAAGACTATGTTTCGGCTTTAGAATATGCGGAAAAATTGGTAGCAAGTCGCGGCGAGGCAAGGGATTGGGGAGAAAAGGGACGCTGTTTAAATAGCCTGGAACGCTACGATGAAGCATTAGAATGTTTAGATAAGGCTATTGAAAGTGACTCCAATTATGCGAGGGCTTGGGCGAATCGAGGCGATGTACTCGAAAGTCTTAAACGCTATGAAGAAGCCTTAGAATCCTTTGATCGGGCGATCAAACTTGACGAGGATGATCCGTGGCATTGGGCTAAGCGAGGTTATCTACTCAACAACCTCAAACACTATGAAGAAGCCTTAGAATCCTTTGATCGGGCGATCGAACTTGACGAGGATGATCCGTGGGATTGGGCTAGCAGAGGCGATGTACTCGACAACCTCAAACGCTATGAAGAAGCTTTAGAATCTTACGATAGGGCGATCGAACTTGATGCCAATTATCAGTGGGCTTGGCGTATGCGAGGTGATGTACTCAACAACCTCGAACGCTATGAAGAAGCCTTAGTATCTTACGATTGGGCGCTCGAACTTGACGAGAATGATCCGTGGGCTTGGACTAATCGAGGCGATGTACTCAACAACCTCGAACGCTATGAAGAAGCCTTAGTATCTTACGATCGGGCGATCGAACTTGATGCCAATTATCAGTTGGTTTGGTTTCTTCGAGGTCTTTTACTCAACGACCTCGAACGCTATGAAGAAGCCTTAGTATCTTACGATCGGGCGATCAAACTTGATGCCAATAATAAGTTTGCTTGGAGGTGGCGAAGCTATGTACTCAACAACCTCAAACGCTATGAAGAAGCCTTAGTATCTTACGATCGGACGATCGAACTTGACCCCAATGATAAGTGGGATTGGGTTCAGCGAGGTCATGTACTCGACGACCTCAAACGCTATGAAGAAGCCTTAGTATCTTACGATCGGGCGATCGAACTTGACAGCAATTATGAGTGGGCTTGGTTTAGCCGAGGCTGGACGCTGGATAATCTCGGCCGCTATGAAGAAGCTTTAATATCTTGCGACAAAGTGATCGAACTGGGTTCTCAACATTCATCTGTCTTTTTCAACCGTGCCATTGCCATTCTCGGATTGAATCGCTGGGATGAAGGCATCGCCGCCTTAGACGACGCATTCCACCGCCTAGAACCAGGCGATGAAGCTGAGGCAGATGATGCCAAGTTAATTATCAAAAACCTATTCGCGATCGCCCACGCTCGAACGATAACTCAAACTCGTATCACCAGCCTAATTGCAGTTTACGAAAAACACGAATATCTCTCAGTCTTAGGACAGGGAATTGTGCGAAACATCCCCGCGCTAATGTCGGAAATGGTAAGCGACAAAGCCGCACGCACTTGGTTAGAATTGTGGCAAGAACTAACCAGCAAGTACGATGAATTCAAAATTCCCATCCGCCTGCTGAATGCGGCAGTCCGCTATAAGGAAACAAAGGGCGACAGACGAGTTTTGCTAGAACTCCCCATAGAAGAACGCAATTTATTAGAACCATTGGTGTCAACAAAACCCGAATAAGTAAAACAGGACTTACGCACTCCCACAAAGAAACCGGGTTTTTTACCTAATCTTCGAGTACGAACGAAGTATTTTCGTAAAAAAACCCGGTTTCTGGGCCCCATGCGTAAGTCCTATAAAATAGATATAAAATAGAAATTGATGCTGCTAGCAAAGGACTCATCCCCATGACCGCAACAATTCCAACTAAAACCTCAGCAGGAATCATCTACCCAGACAGCGACGGCAAACCCATGTCAGACAATACCAAACAGTTTGAACTAATTGTCACCATTCAAGGCGGAATAGATGCCTTATACAAAGACAACGAAAATGTCTTTGTAGCCGGTGATTTGCTGTGGTATCCCGTCGAAGGCGATAACAAAACTCGCCAAGCACCTGATACGATGGTAGTGTTTGGCAGACCGAAAGGTTACAGAGGTTCCTACCAACAGTGGCTTGAAGATAATATCGCCCCGCAAGTTGTCTTTGAAATCCTCTCGCCTGGAAATCGAATCGGAGCACTGTTTAAGCTGTTTAATTTCTACCAGGATTATGGAGTCGAAGAATATTATGTCTACAGTCCAGAGGATAATGAATTAATTGGTTGGCTGCGTTCTGATGGAAAACTCAACTATATTGAATTAATGGATGGTTGGGTGAGTCCGCGTTTGCAGATCCGTTTTCAAACTGCATCGGGAGACTTGGAAATTTATCGGCCTGATGGACAGAAGTTTTTGTCTTATGTGGAGTTGTCAAGACAACAGGAATCAGCACAGCGACAAATGGAACTAACACAGCAACAAATGGAACAAGAACGGCAAGATAAAGAGTTAGCACAGCAAAAAGCCGATCGCCTATCCGAGAAATTGCGAGAAATGGGCATCAATCCCGACGAAATTTGAACAAAAAATACCGGGCGGTTAAAACCGGGTTATTTTCTTCCGTCCGCAGAGGCGGATATCGTTTGTATAGGCGCGATTTCAATCGCCGTCTTATCTTTGTTTGTATAGATGCGATTTCAATCGCCGTGATTTCTATTTTTTATTTTCAATCCTCAAACAACCTATAATAACTTGACCTATCAGCAAGCCGCCATGCAAAATCCCCGCCAAATAGCCTTTCTCGCACTCCGGGAAGTCCACCGCCGCGGTGCATTCGCAGATGCCGCACTCGATCGCGC
Source organism: Microcoleus sp. Pol1C5 (assembly GCF_036701115.1). Taxonomy (NCBI): domain Bacteria; kingdom Bacillati; phylum Cyanobacteriota; class Cyanophyceae; order Oscillatoriales; family Microcoleaceae; genus Microcoleus; species Microcoleus sp. Pol1C5. The sequence goes on from NZ_JAUBQE010000019.1 coordinate 91,447, forward strand.
TTTCAGCAATTCTCAACTCAACGACCTCGATCGCCGTTTAGTCACAGAATTAGTTTACGGTAGCGTCAGGAGAATGCGATCGATCGACTTCATCATCGACAAACTAGCAACAAAGAAATCCTCCCAACAACCGCCCGAACTCCGTACCATCCTACATTTAGGCTTATATCAACTCGAATATCTCAACCAAATTCCCCCCTCCGCCGCCGTCAACACCACCGTTCAACTAGCAAAAGAAAACGGATTTTCAGGACTTAGCAGTTTTGTCAACGGTTTGTTGCGCCAATACATCCGTTTAACAGATAACGGCTTAAACCCATTAACAGTTACTAATTATAAATCAACCGTTGAAAGCCTAGGAATTTTGCACAGCTTCCCCGAATGGCTGGTGAAATTGTGGATCGAACAAATAGGCGAAACCGAAACCGAACAACTCTGTGAATGGTTCAACCAATCTCCCACAATTGACCTGAGAATCAATCCTTTAAAAAGCTCGATCGCCCAAATCGAAGCTGCCTTCAAAACCCACAACATCTCAACTAGCAGAATCCCACACTTGCCACAAGCATTAAGACTAAATGGCAGCACCGGCGCAATTCAAAACCTCCCCGGATACAGCGAAGGTTGGTGGACAATCCAAGACAGCAGCGCTCAATTAGTCACCCATTTACTAGGGCCGCAGCCAGGGGAAACTATTATCGACGCCTGCGCCGCACCGGGGGGAAAAACCACCCACAGCGCCGAATTAATGCAGGATGAAGGCACAATTTATGCCTGCGACAAAACCGCCAGCCGACTCAAAAAACTTAAAGAAAATGCAGACAGACTCCAGATGAAATCGATTAAAATTCATACCGGAGACAGCCGCCATTTCCCAGAGTTTGTTAACCTTGCAGACAGAGTTTTACTAGACGCACCTTGTTCTGGCCTCGGAACCCTCCACCGCCGCGCCGACGCCCGCTGGCATCACACGCCCGAAAACATTCAACAACAATCTCAACTGCAATCGGAATTACTAGCAAATGCAGCGACATTTGTCAAGTCCGGCGGCGTATTAGTTTATGCAACTTGCACAATTCATCCCTTGGAAAATGAAACAGTTATTCGATCGTTCTTAGACAGCAATCCTCACTGGCAAATAGAACCGCCAACAATTGATTTACCCGTACAGCCATCACCCGAAGGATGGGTGAAAGTTTGGCCGCACAGACATCACATGGACGGCTTTTTTATGGTGAGGCTAAAGCAGTTAAAAAAGCAGTAAAGTCCTTACTCCAAACCGATAGTTTAATATCCCGGTTCTTGATAAGCAGGTTCTTCATAAGCAGGCTCTTGATAAGCAGGCTCTTGATAAGCAGGTTCTTCATAAGCAGGCTCTTGATAAGCCGGCTCTTGCGGTGGGTAATACTTCGGTTCAGGATTAGGATTGTACGGCACGATCGCACCATCTTCATTCACAATCATCCCCCGAATAATCTTATGAGGCTGCACCGGTTTGGCCTTAATACTGCCTTTGCGGCCCTCCAACTCCGGCAACTTCGGAAACTTCTCAACCGGCATTCCCTTAACAGCTTGACTCATAAAATCGCGCCAATTATACGCCGCCGTACCGCTAGTTCCCCAGGTGGGATAATTGTCATCATTCCCCAACCAAACGCCAGTCACTACCTGAGGAATGTAACCAATAAACCACAAATCCCGGACGTTTTCCGAAGTACCGGTTTTGCCTGCTACAGCGCGATCGTTTAAAGCAGCAGGCCCCCCCGTACCGTCTTGCACAACGCCCTCCAACATCCAAGTAGTAATCGCAGCACTATCCTTATCCAAAACCCGTTTCGGTTTAAAATTAGCCTGATAAATCACATCTCCCCGCTGATTAATCACCCGCTTAATTCCGTGGGCTTCAATAAAATTCCCTTGCGTGGCTAAAGTACCGTAAGCATTGGTTAACTCCAGCAAATTCACCTCCGAAGAACCCAAAGCCAGGGAATAAATCGGACTCAATTTAGACTTAATCCCCATATCGTTGGCTAATTTTATCGCCGGTTCAAACCCCACATCCATCAACACCTTCACAGCTACGACATTCACCGAACTCGTCAAAGCATCCGAGATCGATCGCCAACCGCTAAATTTTTTGCCATAATTATTCGGTTGATAGCCGTCGATAATAATTGGTTCGTCTTCGTAACTGTCATAGGGAGAAAAACCAGCCGCCATCGCTGCTGCATAAACCAACCCTTTAAACGTCGATCCGGGCTGCCGCAAAGCCTGCGTAGCACGGTTAAACTGACTTTCCTTAAAATTTCCGCCACCCACCAGCGCCTTAACTTCGCCAGTCTTAGTGTCCATAGAAACTAAAGCGGCCTGTTCAAAACCCTGACGGCGACCATCAACTTCGATCGCATTTTTAACAACCTGTTCCGCTATTTTCTGCCACTTCAAATCCACCGTCGTCTCAACAGTCAAACCGCCAGCTTCCAAAGCATCCTGAGAAACATAGCGCGGCAATTCCTTCCGAATGTAACTAGCAAAATAAGGCGCGACTACTTTAAATCGCTTCGGCGCACTTGGTTTAACCGCCATAGGTGCCGCCATCGCCTCCTTCGCCTCAGCCTCTGTAACTACCTTCGCTTCCTGCATTTGTTGCAGCACAAGATTGCGGCGTTTCTTAGCCATATCCGGATTAACCAAAGGCGAATATTCGCTCGGTGCCGGTGGCAAACCCGCCAAAGTTGCCATTTCTGCCAAATTTAATTTATCGACTGTTTTGCTAAAGAAAACCCAAGCCGCATCTGCCACCCCGTAAGCATCCGAACCCAAATAAACCAGATTTAAATACCGTTCTAAAACTTGGTCTTTACTCAACTCTCGCTCTATTTTCTGAGCTAAAAGAGCTTCCCGGACTTTCCGCCTAATACTTCTTTCCTGATTAAGAAAAACAACGCGAGCCAATTGTTGCGTAATTGTACTGCCACCCTGCACTAAATCTCTTTCTATTAAGTTAGAAACAATGGAGCGCACAATACCTTGATAATCCACCCCGCGATGTTTGTAAAAACGGCGGTCTTCTATTGCAATAAAAGCTTTAACCAATAATTCGGGAATTTCTTGAAGTTTCAGTTTATCTCTGGTTGCAGGTCCCGACTGCAACAAAATCGTATTATCTGCTGCCTTAATTGTCAGCGTTCCGTCGCGGTTAAATGCTGACAAATCGTTAACATCCGGCAAACCTTTGTCTAAGGTGTACAAAATCCATAAACCGTAGATTAAAGCGCCCCCGCCTATACTGGCAACACCTAAACTTATCCAAAATCTAGGACGGCGGGGGATACGTTTTTTAGTATTTTCCTGCGGTGCGCTATTTTCCTGTAGTGCGGTATTTATCGGCAGTTGGGTGTTCTGCGACTCGCTATTTTCCGCAAATTCGCTACTATCGGATTTTTGGGGTGATTTAGTTCCCAGCAAACTTAATCCCGGTCGCAACAATTCTTTTCCCTTGGTTTGCAAGCTGGTAACTTGAGGTTCAATTTCCAACCAAGCAATTAAGCGCTTCAACCCTTCCCAATCGCGCTTGACTATTGGATATCGAGCGTATTCTGGCTCTAAATATTCTGAGTCTAAATATTCTGACTCTAAATATTCTGAGTCTTCTAGAGGCGCAGCATCTTCTGATACCACATACTCCGATCGCTCATCCCTTGTCCGTGTATAAAATTCCGCCTCGGATTCCGGCGAGTTGAGCTTATTGCGCTTCGCAGCCTTCGGCGGTTCTCTATCGGAATTACCGCTTATTGCGTTAGTGACTTTGCTCAATGTATCTTTGATATTTGAGAAAAATTCTGCCACGTTCAGACCTTCAAACCTCATCAAGTCCGATTAAAAATTAAAAATTTAAAAAGCTAGCTTTCTTAAATTCTTAATTTTTAATTCGACATTTTTTCTTGAATAACACGCTGCCTTGAATTAAGTTTTTTGAATTAAAAAGTTTTTAATTCACCACTCAAAATTCAAAACTTTTCTTAACGCTGCAGAGCTTGGTATTTTTTTGAGAAGTGAATTAGATTTTTTGAATTCAAAATTTTTTAACTCAAACCTCACAACTCTGCTTAACTCGCATGACCCAGTGCCAAGGCTGCTACCAGCATACCCAAAACCAGGAAAGGCTGAGCACTTGCCTGATATTTAACATCATTTTCAAGGGGATTGCGCAAAAAGTACATATCCTGAAAAGTAATTTGGGGAATTATCAGTAGCAGCAGAATGACAGCGTAAAGGTTTTGGTGGATGCTGATCAGGTAGCCTGCAATTCCAGCTTGAAATATGTCGATCATCAACACGCAAATCCAAGCTGCGGTACTGATGCCAAACATCACTGGCAAAGATTTTAACCCTAATTGCCGATCGCCTTCAACACTTTTGAAATCGTTGACGATCGCAATCCCCAGCCCTGCCAAACTGTAAAACAGGGTCAAAATCATAATCGTGGGATCTAGTGTACCAAACAAAGCTTGACCCGCCCACCACGGCAGGGCGATGTAGCTAGCACCCAGGGCATAATTTCCCAACCAGCCATTCTGCTTGAGTTTCAGCGGGGGCGCAGAGTAGATATAAGCTAGAAACGCGCCGCCGAGAGTCAAAACAGTCATTATCGGGAATTCATGGCCCGCCCACAAGTCTAGAGCATAAGCCACCCCAATGCCAGCGGCTAATAATACCAAAATTTGCGTTACTACTTGCGGAATCGAGATGATACCGGAGGGAATCGGACGGTAGGGTTCGTTAATAGCGTCGATGTCGCGATCGTAAAAATCGTTCAAAGTTTGAGTGTACCCGGCCAGCAACGGCCCTGACATCAACATACAAGCTGCTGCGATCAAGAAATTCTCTAGGTTCCAAACATAGTTTCCAGAAGACGCCGCCCCGCACACCACGCCCCAAATTAGGGGTATCCAGGTAATCGGTTTCATCAATTGCAAGCGAATCTTCCAGATAGAAGTTTCCCCGCTAGCGGCCCCTTTCATGCCCAACAGTTGCCTAGTTTTGGCACTGCGGTTTTCGGTAGCAGCACTTTCCGGTGCTGCTTCTGGGGAGATTTGGGATGGAGGAGAGTCAGACATAATTTGATGTTAGCGGTACTGCTACTATTGTGTCGTTTTGCATTTCAATAATAATTCAGATAGCTTACCACTGATATTTAAGGCAGATTCTTGAAAACTTACCCTGGTTTGGAGTTGATGCTAGGGAAAAGTACGAGTTTCACAATATATTGAAATATCATTATTTTTTGTAAATGTCAAGAGGATAAATACTTTTTTTATAATTTCGCTGAGCCCGCCTGCAGGGGGAGATTTTTGCCAGCAGGTGCATTTAATGTCAATTACCAGGAGGCGATCAAGTTTTTTGCCATACTACCCTTGAATCATCTCATCTGGCAGAAAATCAATCCATTTTAGATTTTATATTTTAGATTTTAGAAATGCTACCGCTTCTTTGATCCAGTTTAAATTGCCATTTAAGCAAGTGCAGGAGAATTACCACCAGATTACTCTCTCAACTCCGGCGTTCACTTTGCCCCATGTCTTTTATTTCTGCAATCAGATTTTCCCAGTTAATGTTTGAATAGTCGCGAACCCGCAACTTTTCCACAGTAGTTTCAATCCATCTCAGGTAATCTATATCATACAATTTTTGTTGTTCCACTTCTAATTCTGTTGTCATAAGCTGTTCCTACTAACAACTGTAAATTAACAAATATGGCGATAGGAATCAAAAGGCAGTCCCGTCCGTCGCTTGACTTCGACAACTGATTTGTAAGCGCCTTTTCTCTGCCTTTCTCTAACTATTTTTTCCGCAACATATCGATCTAAACCGCTGGCAATTAACTCTTCCGGCGAAAGAATATTTAACCGTTTCCAAGTAAACTGCGATTCTTTTTGATAATTGTAGCTGAAGCAAATCATCGGGGCGATTCGTCTGACGTGACTTTCGGGAACTCCGGCTATTTCTGATAACTCTTCGGCGTGGGTAAAAATGTAGCCTTCGTTTTGCAAAGATTCAATATCATTGGCGTAGACGATCGGCAAACCCAAGATTTTGACCATATCGTCTTTGGTACACTCATTAATATCTATTTTGCCGCGCACGTTTGCCAGTTCTTCGGCATTCGTCGCACTTGCCGGAACCAGTAAACCTCTGGGTGCGGTTTTGATGAGATAGCGCTTTTTCAAACTAAAAGCAGTGACAATTTGAGCAATCCACACGATCGTACCCAAATTAGTTGAAGAAGATACCGCTAGTGCTGCTAAAGTAATTGCAACACCCCATCCCATCCAACTGCGAATATTTGACTTTTGGCCTGCATAGGCGATCGCCAATCCGCCGAAGTAGGGAATAAAAGCATACCACACCCAATTTGGAGTTTGACGCAGCCAGTATAAATCTTGATACACTTTAATTTTATCCTTAAATAGCCGTGATCTCACACTTTCTTATTTCACTCCCACTTTTTTAAGAGTGGGCTTTTTTCTTCCTTCTTCCTTCTTAATTACAATTCTCGCAACAGTTTTTGGCGTTTTTCTTCATATTCTTCGGCGGTAATTGCGCCCATATCGTAAAGTTTTTTCAATTCCCCGATCGCCCCTGTTACATCTTTTGCCGCTCTGAGGGCATACCCAGACGGCAAACTTCCACCATTGTACTGTACCTGAAAAGCTTGCTCCGACATCAGCAGCAGGCCGATAAAATCGAAAAATGCGATCACTGACGGAATTAATGTCCAAGAAAATAGCAAGTATAATACCCCTGCTAAGTTATTGCCCAAATAAAATTTGTGAACTCCGAAACCTCCAACAAAGAAAGCTAACACAACTGCTACGGTTTTATCTTTTACCATTTTTACTTTCCCCAGTTTTTATTTTAACTCGGCGATCGACCTTTAACGATCGACCTAAGTAAGCTTACTAATTTTTACTCATTTATTTTGGTTTTTGCGAAACTTAGACATCGCAAAATACAGCAGAACTATACCGACTTGAGCCTGTAGAATCACCAAGTATCCTCTCAAGAAATAATTGAGTTCGCTGCCTGAATTAAGAGAAAATATTAAAAGGCCCAAGGCTGCGTAGGGTGCGAAACGCATCCAACTCGGCGTTCGCTCTAAGTTGCGGCTGTTGAAATTGCTCATGGGTTTAAGCCTCATCCTAAATTAAAATTTAGCTATAAATTAGCCGGATTGTCAACTTCCGTTTGGTGCGATCGCCCGAGTAAGTCTCTCAATCATCAGCCGACAAGATATTACTTCCATGTTAAACCCTATTTTTCCGCTCAAGTAAGGAACCTGGACTCGTCGATCTGGATCTGTGGCTGATATTACAGATTAGGGTGAACCCGCCCCTATAGGAATTCCGGTTATTTTACCGACCTAAATATCAGGGGCCCACCGAACACCCTAGTGCTGTTTTTGACAAGAGTCGATCGCCCTGACGAGCACTCTCAAAAAAACTCGATTAATTCACAATTATTAACAACCGCTCCAATTAACTCGCGCCACCGCCCAAAAGAAACAGACTCAGGAGAGTACCGCTGTTCCAAAGACTGTGGAGGAGCATAGGAGCAAGGAGATTGCGCGATCGCGTGTACACAAACCCCAAAACCGCACCCAAAGTCGCCAAAGGCAGAATCTCCGAGACACTCAAGTGAGCCACTGCAAACAAGAAAGCAGAAGCTGCGATCGCCCCCCAAACAGGCAAATAGCGAGTCAAAGAAGGCAGCAGAAAGCCCCGAAACACAATTTCCTCAAAAACCGGAGCCGCGATCGCAGCAGTGCCGAAAAACACCACCAAAGCCACGTTGTCCCTACCTTCAAGAACGATCGGCAAAATCGGATTACTGCCACCTTGTCCCTGCCAAAATTGCTGATTGATCAGCGACACCAAAACTACCAAAGGCAAAGCAACAAAATAGCCACCAAATCCCCACAAAAACCAACTTCCCCGCCAATTAATCCGAAACCAACCTTCAGGCAAAGGCAAAAAAGACTTGACGGAAAAATACAGTACCGAAAGCCCCCCAGCCGACAGCAACAAATAAGTAGCAAAGATATAAAAAGCCTTTTCGCGGGGGTCAAAAGTAGCTGGATTGAGTTTTAAAACAGCCAGAGAAACAGGCAGCAACAAATAGGGAATCAAGATTTGCCCGACAAAGAAAAAGCCGACCACAAGCACCTGCCAAACAATCTCGCCGTCCCAAGGCACATCCCAAGTCAAGCTCGCATTGCGCGCCAACAGCGGCCCCGGCTCTGCTTTCTCTAACTGCTTCCGCTGCAACAGCCACTGCACGGTCAAACCAACCAGCAAAACCGTACCAATAAAAAGTGCGATCGCCGGAACCCCAACCACAATTGCCAACTTTTCTATAGCTTGTTCAGCCGTTGCTTGCTCTGCTGCTTGCAGCGCCGCCAGCTCTTTAGAACGTTCTTGCAGCTTGTAAAGTTGAGCTAGAGCGCGATAGCGAAACCAGCCCTCCAAAGACTTTTGAATGCGGGGCTCGGCATCCGGCAGCAGTTGAGCCGGATTGCTCCAAATTCCCGTTAAAACTTGAGCAGTTATTACCGAAGAGTCGTAATCTATTTGAGTTTTGTAGCGCTCAACTAAATTTGTCCAAGTTTGGAGCGCCGCCTCAGTTTTGCCACTGCTTGCCTGCAAAATTCCCAAGCGCAAGTCAAGTTCGTTTAGCAGCGCTGACTGTTGCTCGATCGACTCTGACAAAGCCTTGTTTTGAGCCAAGTTCAGAGTATTATCAGCAGACTTGGAGGCGATAGCAGACTGAATTCCTTTAAATTGTGATTGAGTTGTTTCGAGAGTTTTGCGAGTCGAGTCTCGCGCTTCTTGATATTGCGTCAAAGCCGTATTTAAAGGATCTGCACCGACAATATTGTTGCGCGCCGAACTTAAATTAACACTCTGATTATTTTCTCCCTGCCACTCCGAGGCGTGCAGCAGCAAATTTGTCTGGTAGAGTTCCAGCCGGCTTTGAATTTGCGGTTGATTCCAACTAGCAAGTAAAGATAAACCGACCAGGGCGATCGCGATCGCCGTTAAAATACCTAAAATAACCCGCTTCAGTGTCATTCCTGCTTTTCCGTCCCGCGCGAATCCGTGGCTAAATCTTTTCCGTCTTTAATCATAGGTCGTTGCAGACGAGAGTATCCCGACAACTGGTAAAATTTCACTGGCTCATCTTTTTGACTCGCCTCAACAAGACTTACGCCACAAATCCTCGCTCCGCCATGTATGGGTAAGGTGTGCACAGCGCACCCGCAGCCGGGTAGCAGGCTAAATCTAAAATCTAAAATCTAAAATCTAAAATCGAATGACTCGCATTATCTTAGTCCGTCACGGCAAAAGCACCTACAATCAAGAACGCCGCATCCAAGGCCGCCTCGATAAATCAATTTTGACAGAAGCAGGTCGCAACACCGCCCTGCAAGTAGGTGACACACTCAGCAGTATCGCCTTTGATGCCGCCTATACCAGCCCTCTGCAACGAGCCAAAGAAACAGCAGAAATCATCCTGTCGCGCTTGACAAATCCGCCACAACTCCAGCCAACTGATAATTTGATGGAAATTGATTTGCCTCTGTGGGAAGGAATGTTGCGCCAAGATGCGATCGACAAATTCCCCGAAGCATATCAGCAGTGGCAAAAACAGCCAGACAAATTTTCCATGAAACTGCCATCTGCTGACGGAGACATCGAACACTTTCCCGTATTGGCAATTTTTGCTAACGCCCGTCATTTTTGGCAAGAACTTTTATCGCGCCACCAGGACGGCACAATTCTAGTAGTAGGTCACAACGGAATCAACCGCGCTCTCATCGCCACGGCCTCGGAAATTACCCCGGATTATTATCAATCAATTCAACAGTCAAATTGCGGAATTAGTGTCATTAATTTTGGCCCTTCCCCTGTTACCAACGACGAACCCGGAGAGCCAAAAAAGAAAATTGCAGTTCAATTAGAGTCGGTGAATTTAACTTCCCATACCGGGGAAATTTTTCCCAAACCGAGGGACGGACACCAAGGCCCGCGATTGTTGCTGGTGCGTCACGGCGAAACCGACTGGAATAAAGCAGGTAAATTTCAAGGGCAGATTGACGTGCCTCTCAACGATAACGGCCGCGAACAATCCCGGCGGGCGGCAGAATTTCTCAAGGATGTAAAATTAGACTTTGCGATTAGCAGTTCCATGCTGCGCCCGAAAGAAACTGCGGAAATTATTCTCAAATATCACGGCGGTTTGCAACTAGAACTCCGCGACGAGTTGAGAGAAATCAGCCACGGACTTTGGGAAGGAAAGTTTGAATCAGAAATCGAACAATCCTATCCGGGTTTGCTAGCAGAATGGAAAACAAATCCTGAAACAGTGCAAATGCCCGAAGGAGAGAATTTGCAGCACGTATGGAATCGGGCGATCGCAGCTTGGCGAGAAATCGTACAATCAGTTTCTGGTACTGGGATTGTCGTTGCTCACGACGCCATTAACAAAGCTATTCTCTGCCACCTATTCGGTTTAGAACCCGAACATTTCTGGAAATTCAAACAAGGAAACGGAGCCGTTAGCGTGATTGATTATCCCCACGGCCCCGATGGTTTGCCGGTATTACAAGCGATGAATGTCACAACTCATTTGAGCGGCGGCGTTTTTGACAAAACAGCAGCCGGAGCACTGTAATTAGTAAAGTGCTGAGCGCGAACAAGTAGACGTATTACCGATCTGCTGTTTGACGATTAGACCTTCGATCCCCCCTAGCCCCCCTTAAGAAGGGGGGAAAAGAAGCCTTCTCAAAGCCCCTCTTTTTAAGGGGGATTTAGGGGGATCGAGACTCGTGTCAAAGCGAAATTTATCAAAGCTTTTAGACCTAAGTTAACACCACTGCCCACCGCTACGAGTACCCACCTGAAAAATGTTTTAATTTTTATAGCAACTGCCAAGATGGTTAGGACGTTCTTAATTACTAAAACCCTGGCTTTTATTCCTTCTTCCTTCTTCCTTCGTTTACTTCGCGTCTTCGCGGTTCCATCTTCCACCCATCCGTTACATCCGTTATAGAATCCGTTGCCGAACTTCTTTCTTCTATATATTTAAATCTTAAGTTATGAGCCGCGAACTGCTACAAAATGTACGAGTGCTAGATCCAGTTTCAGGGAGCGATCGCATCGCTGATATTCTGATTGCTGAAGGTGATATCAAAGCAGTCGAAGAAAAAATTGCTGAGTTTCCCGCTGACACGCAAGTGCGGGATTGCCAGGGACTGATTTTGGGGCCGGGGTTAACTGATATGTACAGTCACAGTGGAGAACCGGGTTTTGAGGATCGGGAAACGCTCGAATCTTTGATGCAGGCTGCGGCGGCTGGCGGTTTTACGCGGCTGGCGATTTTGCCGGATACCTCGCCACCTGTTGACAATTTGGCCGGTTTAGCTTTGTTGCAGCAACATATCCGCAATTTGTCTCCCGGGCTGCCCCGCTTGTATTATTGGGGAGCGCTGACAGCGGGCGTGAAAGGGCAGCAGATGGCCGAGTTGGGCGAGCTGGCCTCCTGTCCAGTGGTGGGTTTTGCAGACGGTTTGCCGCTGTCTAATCCGGCTCTGGTGAGGCGTTTGCTGGAGTATATCCAGCCTTTGGGCAAATCTGTGGCTTTGTGGCCGTGCGATCGAACTTTGGCCGGAAATGGCGCGGTGAGGGAGGGTGCGCTGTCGGTGCGCTTGGGTTTACCAGGAATTCCGGCGAGTGCGGAAACTTCGGCTTTGGCGGTAATTCTGGAGTTGGTGGCATCTGCGGGTACTCCGGTGCACATTATGCGCGTTTCCACGGCCCGCAGCGTGGAATTGATTCGAGATGCGAAGGCGCGGGGTTTGCCGGTGACTGCGAGTGTGACTTGGATGCACTTGCTGTTGAATGTCGGGGCAATTTCAGGAAACTCTCAAGATTCCGGCCGGAAAAATGCTCTGACTGCTTCGTTGCCCTACGATCCGAATTTACGCCTAGAACCGCCGTTGGGCAATCTCAGCGACCAATTAGCGCTGATTCAAGCTGTGAAAGATGGCGTAATTGATGCGATCGCGATCGACCACAACCCGCATACTTATGAGGAGAAAACGGTGGCTTTTGCTGATAGTCCGCCCGGGGCGATCGGCTTGGAATTAGCTTTGCCTTTACTGTGGCACGGACTGGTAGAAACGGGCGAATTTTCGGCTTTAGAACTGTGGCGAGTTTTGAGCGCAGGCCCTGCAGTTTGTCTCGGACAAGCCCCCGCCACGGTTGCCACTGGAGTCTCTGCTGAGCTGATTTTGTTCGACCCGCAAATGAGTTGGACTGTTGACGGGCCAAGTCTGAAGTCGCGATCGGCAAATACGCCTTGGTTGGGACAAAAAATTGCAGGAAAAGTTGTACAAACCTGGATTTATTAACATTTGAGATTGCAATTCATCTGTTGTAGAACAGCCATCTTGTCTGTTTCTCAAAGTATAACAAGCATCTTGCCTGTTTCTGGGAATGCTGCATGAGGTGAGTCATAAGAGAAGATAAATACATGATTACTGCTTTTGATTCGTGGAATTCCCCACCGCTAGACTTGACATTGGATCTCGGCGAAATTCATGTTTGGCGCGTCTCTCTGGCTCAAACAGAATCTTGCTTGCAGAGCTTACAACAGACTCTCTCTCCAGACGAGCGGACAAAAGCCGATCGTTTTGTGTTTCCAAAAGATCGATCGCAATTTATTGTGAGTCGTGGCGCCATGAGAGAAATTCTCAGTCGCTATCTAAACATAAATTCTCACATTTTGTGCTTTGACTACAATCCCTACGGTAAACCCTCCCTCATCGCCGCCCAAGGGGGAAATACCCTCCGTTTCAATTTGTCTCACTCAGGGAAAATGGCTCTAATTGCTATTACAAAAAATCGAGATATTGGTGTCGATATTGAAGGTATGAATTCCAAATTTCCTTGCCTGGAAATTGCGGAAAAGTTTTTTTCACCATTAGAAAATAGTGTCTTGCGTTCGCTCCCAGAACATCTCCAACCCCGCGCTTTTTTCACCTGCTGGACTCGCAAAGAAGCCTATATCAAAGCAGTCGGTAAAGGCCTTTCTATTCCCCTGAATCAGTTTGATGTCAGCCTCGCACCAGGAGAACCAGCAGCGCTGTTAAATGTTGAAAAAAGCCCCGAAGAAGCATCGAGATGGTCTTTAATTGAATTAATTCCGAGTTCAGATATGGTGGCGGCTGTTGCGGTTGCAGGAGATTGCTCGAAACTACATTGTTGGCAGTGGACAGGGGAGTTTTGATTTATACCGATCGCCAAGAGTAAAAGATAACGGCAACGGTCGCTACAATAAGTCTACTGGCTGCACCTCCAAGCTAGTGTATTGCACACTCTCCATAGACAAATAAGGACACAACATTTTTGTGTCCTTACGTCAATTCGGCTGCAACTTGCAACCCTAGAACTGATTTAAAAATTTAACCAAATCGATAGCCGAACCCACGTACCGTAATGATATATTCCGGTTGACCCGGATCTAACTCCAACTTTTCGCGTAGCCAGCGGATGTGAACGTCAACTGTTTTGCTGTCTCCGATAAAGTCTTGGCCCCAAATTTTTTCTAGCAACTGATCGCGAGACCAAACTCGCCGGGGATAACTCATAAATAGTTCTAGTAAGCGAAACTGTTTAGGAGAAAATTTCACTTCCAGACCACGAACCAACACGCGGCACTCTTCAGGATACAAAGTTATACTCTTATATTGCAGCGTCCTCGGTTCCGGTAAGCGACCGAGGCGCTGGCGTCGCATCAGCGCCCGACAGCGAGCGATAAACTCCCGCATTCCAAAAGGCTTGGTCAGATAATCATCAGATCCGGCTTCGAGGTAAAAAGCGCAATTATTGGCACTTCCTCTAGCACCGATAATCAAAATAGGGACGGGATTTCCTTGATGCCGTAACATTCGACACAGATCTAAACCGTTAATTGAATCCATAATTAACAGGTTAAAGGCCAATTCACCATGGTATGACGAAGCAGCCTGTACAGAAGGTAGAGCGTTACGCCCGTCGCTAGTAACCACCACCTCATAGCCCTGTTCTTTAAGGGCTAAAGCTAGCATTTCCCGCAACAGATCTTCACCTTCCAATAACAAAATACGGCCGGCTTGTCCAACAGCCAACCTTGAAGGACTTTCGCTTAATTCAGCAGAAGACATAAATATCAGTGGGAGTGATGTTTGTATGTGGCTAGCGCGAGGTACCTTCTTCAGTAGCTGAGGTACTCTCGCGCTGCGATCGCTTGTACGATCGCCATTTATTTGTTCAATCGCTTAGAATCCTTCGCCAGTCCATCCCACAGACACGCGCTCGACCTTTGCTACTTGCTCATGCAAGGAATACAGCCGTAGAGCAGTTGCCGGAACCGCGCTGTCTGCCTGCGTCCAGGCCACAGAAGTCTGGTCATTTTTCGGGGTCGGTGTTAATTTCATAAAACATTGCCCGCTGTTAATTGACCACGTAACACCCAATCTAGAGGGATATGCTTGTTATACTACTCTTAAAAGGTTATTAAAAGGTAAAGTTTTGGCCATCAAGTGGTTAAATTATTAACGTTAAGTAATATAACGGTAAAGTTGCGATCGCACTGTAGGGCTTTTTTTAAGAATACAATAATAAGTTGGGCGAAATTCCTTTTTCTTCCTGTGCCGGCTACGATCGACGATAGCAAGTAAAAATTTTGTAGACTGCCTATCATGTTGCTGCATTTGAGTACGTGGCCCGAGGTAGAAGCTTATCTAGAAAGCTCCCGAGGCATAATTATCCCGATCGGCTCCACCGAACAGCATGGGCCCACCGGCTTGATCGGGACTGACGCCATTGCAGCGAGGGCGATCGCCCGCGGTGTCGGCGAAGCTGCCAATGCCTTAATCGGCCCGACAATTAATGTCGGCATGGCTCTGCACCACACCAGCTTTCCCGGCACAATCAGCCTGCGACCGCAGACTCTGATATTGGTAATCAGGGACTATATCACATCTTTGGCAAAAGCTGGATTTGAGAAATATTTCTTCATTAACGGTCACGGCGGCAACATTGCCACCATGAAAGCAGCATTTTCCGAGAGTTACGCGCATTTGTCGGACTTGAACCTACCAAATGCCGATCGAATCCAGTGTCAAATCGGCAATTGGTTCATGTGCGGTTCAGTTTACCAACTAGCAAAAGAATTATACGGAAACCAAGAAGGTTCCCACGCCACCCCCAGCGAAGTCGCCTTAACCCAGTACCTTTATCCAGAAGCAATCAAGGAAGCTCCGCTTTCGGAAGAAGTCGGTTCCGGGCACAAAATTTACGGTGCTGCTGACTTCCGCCGCCGATTTCCCGACGGGAGAATGGGTTCAAATCCGGGCTTAGCAACCCCCGAACACGGTCAGCAGTTTTACGAATTAGCAGTCAAAGAATTGACTAATAATTATTTGGAGTTTTTAAATTCAGATTAACGTTTTTTCTTATCATTAGTAGAAATAGCTTAGTAACGAGTAAAAATGTCAAACTCTCCTATATTTTACCGTTATGAGTGAGTAAGCGACATGATATTTCATCTATCTGAGAAAAGCTATATCTCCCGATTCACCATCGGGAGAATATCAAAACTACTCCACAATCCAAGGAGTTAAACAAGGTGTCCAAGCACTCAATTCTTCTTCCTTGAACCAAAGGCTAATTTCCGCCTGGGCAGTTTCCACAGCATCAGAACCATGAATAATATTGCGACCGACATTCACAGCCAAATCGCCGCGAATTGTTCCCGGTTCTGAATTCAGAGGATTTGTTGCGCCAATCATTTTCCTCGCCGAGGCCACAACGCCGTCGCCTTCCCACACCATCGCCACCATCGGCCCGGAAGTGATGAAGTCTACCAGTCCCGCAAAAAAGGGTCTTTCTTTATGTACGCCGTAATGCTGTTCGGCAAGTTCGCGACTCGCCGTCATTAGCTTCATGCCAACTAGCTTAAAGCCCTTGGCTTCAAAACGACCGATAATTTCGCCGACGAGTCCGCGCTGTACGCCGTCGGGCTTAATCGCTAAAAAAGTCCGTTCCAAGATTAACTCCTATAATTGTGTTAACTGATCCAAAAGATAGAGTAACTCAGAACGCACCTAAAGGCAATTCTGAGAATTAGAAATTGTCATTTGGAGAGTTATGGCCGCCCGAAGAAGCAATAAGGAATAAGAAGAGGGAAGAGAAAAGAGGGAAGAAGCAATAAAAGCAAGGGTTAAAGAAACCGGGTTTATCAGAAAAATTTTTGTTAAGTAGCGATGAATCTCCGAAGAAAACTGGTTTCGAGACTTCTATGCGTCTAGGACTGATTTGCATGGATCACCGCGATTTTGTAAAAGGCATTTTTTAGCAGTGCGAACAGGATGCTCACTTGCCCATATAAGTTAATCATCCTTTAAATTATCGGTAAATAATCAAACTCTTGTGGGGTGGCTTTGAGCAACGGCTGAAATATGCAATCTAAATTTAGAAGATTTTATCTCTAGGCAACAAGATGCTCGAACTTCTGGCACAATATGATACAAGTCACTGTTTCCTGTGACTGCCAACACTCTTACCTATGATCTCAAATACAAATATATATGATAATAAACACAATTCTTTAGGCTCGAAAATATAGATAATTAACGGTGATATGAAGACGATCTTGACAGCAACCATTCAGGCAAAAAAAGTATGAAAGGCATTGTAGCATTCATTGAACCCAAAAAGCAAGAGTTTGCAAAATTGCCCTTGTTTGACTTTCTAGCCAACAAAAACATTCACGCGAATCAACGACTAATTTTTGCACCTGTACTCGCTCCTTTGGCTGTGGGATTGAGCGATTTAAATAAATATGTGCTGCGAGAATCTTCTAGTAATAACAAAGTTCAGGAACTCATTAATAAATATACTTATAAAAAGAACTATTATTGGCACGACTATCTAGAATACCTAGAGGAACTGGGCTTAAACCAATTAATGAGTTACGGCGATTTCAGACTGCTTTGGGGTGAAGAAACTAAAAAAACGCGAGCGCTTTGTTCAGTGATCGAACGCTACGCTTGGAAAGCTTCTCCTATTCAGAAACTGGTGTTAGTGGAAGTCCTGGAAGGAACTGCCCAAGTTTTTTTTGAGGCGGCGCTAGCAGTGGCAATGGAATTACAGCAAATTAACCAAAAAGAATCTGTTGATTTTGGAGGATCTTATGGGGGTTTAGAAAATTATCACCTTTTAAACACGCCAGAGATGTTGCAAATTTTAGCAGAAATCAAACTTACAGATGCGGAATACCAAGCAGCTTTAGAATTAGCACAAAATTTATTTGAACTGTTTACAGAAGCGATGAACGAGCTGTTCCAACACAGCCAAACAAATTCTTGCAAGACTGTGCTGCAAATATCTTCAATTTCTGCCTTCGCTCATTGCGCGATCGACTGTCTCGATATTTGTTAGTTTAAACAATCACTAAATTATCTCGGTGTACCGCCGTTTCTACGCCTGCATAGCCTAAAATCTCAGCAATTTTATCGGACTTGCAGCCCTGGATTTGTCTCAATTCTAAACTGCTATAATTCACAAGTCCTCTAGCAATTTGCTTGCCGGTTGCGTCGCACAACTGCACGGAATCATCAGCTTGAAATTCTCCTTCTACTTGAGCAATACCAGCAGCTAAAAGCGATTTTCCGCCCTGGGAAATTGCCTTGACAGCACCCGTGTCTAAATATAGTTTCCCTGCCGGAATTAGCACGTTAGCTATCCAGTGTTTGCGAGCGTTTACAGGGCGCGGTTGAGGCTCAAATTGAGTGCCGATCGACTCTCCGTTGAGTATTTTCTCGATATTACCAGGAAAGCAGCCGTCAGTGATGACAGTCCGCACTCCCGATGCAGTTGCTATTCTCGCGGCTTCAATTTTTGTCACCATTCCGCCGGTTCCCCAACCGCTGCGGGAATCTCCTGTTTGCACCTGAAATTCTGTGAGCTGTGCCATACTTTGGACTAGGGCGATCGGCTGCGCGTCGGGATTGCTGCGCGGATCTGCCGAATACAGCCGATCGACATCTGTGAGAACAAACAACCAATCTGCTTCTACCAAACTCGCTACTAGCGCCGAAAGCGTATCGTTATCGCCAAATTTGAGCTCGTCTACCGCTACTGTATCGTTTTCATTGACGATCGGAATCACGCCCAACCTGAGCAGTTGCCCAAAAGTATTGCAAGCGTTAACATAACCGTTACGCTGCACTAAATCGCCCCTGGTGAGCAATACTTGAGCGATCGGCTGTTGCAGAGTAGTAAACAAATCATCGTACACCCGCATCAGCCGCCCTTGGCCCACAGCCGCCACAGCCTGTTTCAAAGCCATGTTTCGCGGGCGTTCCGTCAAACCCAAGCGCGCGCAGCCAACTCCAACCGCACCCGAAGAAACCAAAACTACTCGATGGCCTTGCTGCCGCAAATCAGCTAAAATTTCGACCAATGCAGCAATAGTTGAAAGAGCTAAGTTTCCCGTAGTCGATCGAGTCAGAGTCGAAGTTCCTATTTTAACAACAATAGTTTGAGTCATTTAAATCTTTCTAATTTCTGCTATCAAGAGAAGCGCCCAAAGCTTGAGAAACCCATACTTCAAAAGAGCGCACCGGATACTTGCGAAGCGCATACCCAGCATCAACCATTGGTTCCACTAAAATAGTAAACATACCCAAACGATTGCCTGCCAAAACATCAGTAAAAAGTCGATCGCCCACCATCGCCACTTGTTCCACCGGCAAATTCATTGCATTAATAGCCTTTCGCAACTTGCGGCGGGACGGCTTAGCTGCACCCGTGATGTATGGTAGATTCAAAGACTCAGCAATCCGACCGATCCGAGTCTGACTTAAATTATTGCTCGCCAACCACAGCGATACTACGGGTTTTATTTCTTCCACCCACAGGGTGAGTTCAGGAGAAGCATTCATTGCAGTGATGGGAACGAGAGTTTCGTCCACATCCAAAACTAATCCTTTAATATTATATTTCTGAAGAATATCAGCCGTTAACTTCATGACTGAATCGCCGAGAACTAAGTCAGGCTGTAGTATTTTACCCCAAGTCATAATGATTTTAGATTTTAGGTTTTAGATTGAGAAATAAGAAATTGGAAGTTAAAGATTAAAAAAGTAAAAAATCAAAAGTGAATAATTATTGCTTTTGCTTTGTGACTTTTGACTTTTTACTTTTGTATTAGTCATTGCCTATCTATTGAGTCGATCGCAACTGCTGGTCAACTTTAGCAATCGCAGCATCGTGTTCTGCCTGCGTGCGGCTAAAAATGTGAGTGCCGTCGTATCGAGCCATAAAGTACAGGTATTCTGTCTTTTCCGGAGTCAGAGTCGCTTCCAGACTTGCTATTCCCGGAGATGCGATCGGAGTTGGCGGCAGCCCTACATTGATATAAGTATTGTAAGGAGAAGGCGTTTCCACCTGCTTGAAAGTCAAAGGCTTCTCCTTAGTTTGCCTAATGCCGAGGGCGTATTCAACCGTCGGGTCAGAACCCAAGGGCATACCCTTATTCAGACGGTTGTTGAATACCCCTGAAATGCGATTGCGCTCGCCCGCCACCACAGCCTCTTTTTCCACAATACTCGCCAGCGTCACCCACTCTTTCAAATCCAGCTTAGTATTCTTCTGATTCTTTTGATAGATCGGCAAAGCCAACTCCTCGAAACGACCGAGCATTTGCTTAATGACAGCTTTCGGGCTAATTGCATCCCCGTCTAGCTGATAAGTATCTGGGTACAAAAACCCTTCCAAGTGAGGCAATCCGCTCGGTAGCCAAGGGTACTGAGCGTAGGGAACTTGACTCGCCACCGCCATAAAATCCTTAGCAGGGAAAAAACCTTGCGCTTCAAAATAAGCGCTCATTTGTTGCAGCGACCACCCTTCTGGAATCGTGAAACTCTGCTGTACAACTTCGCCCTTCCAAATTTTGTCAGCAACTGCACTCAGAGGCTGAGTCGGCGACAGTTGGTAAGTTCCTGCTTGAAAACCTCCCTCGCGGTTTTGCAGAGTCAGCCAGCGGGCCCACATATTCCATGCCGAACTCGATCGAATCAACCCCGCTGCCTCTAAATCCCGGCCGATTTTTTGACTGGGAGTACCCTCCGGGATTTGGATCGACACAGCAGCATCCTCTGCCGGATTCCCCGATGAGGATGTGATTTTAGGCGGCGCCGAAGCCCAGCTCCACCAAGCCCAACCCTGCCAAGCGCAAACTCCCCAGATTGCCGGCAGCAACGCTAGATAAAACAACCATTTAGAGACTTGCGGAGTACCTTTTCGGCTCTCGCGCGCGCTGCCTTTTGTCATTTGTTCTTTATTCATAGTCCGTTGTCCTGGATAAGCTGCGGTTAACTAGCGACTAATGACTGATGACCTGCGATTGATGACCGAAAAGTTAAGAATACAAGCCCTTTAAAAGACCCAATTCACGCGGCCGAATTCAAAAGCCCGATCGCGAAGGCAGAAGCGGCCATCTCGAAAAAGTTCGATCGGGCCAGCAGTTTACTTTTTTATAAAATAGTAAAAAATTCTGCTTTTTGCCATCAGGCCTTGTGCCTGCAATTAATATCTAATCAAGCTCGTCAAAGAACTGGTCTTCCAGCATAGGTAACATCGGTTCCAGCCTTTGGAACTCTTCTTCCGAGAGCAATTCTGGCTTGCCGTCGTCATTCATTCTAGCCAAGATAAAGAACGGGTCTAAAGGCGTATAAATCGCATATTCCTGTTCTTCGTGGTAGAAGCTGGTCAGCCACATCAGCTCCTCAAACTCCGACTCCTCATCTGGATCGACATCGGATGCCATCTCCTCTTCGGGAAATTCGGGCAATTCGCCAACCACAGTCAGCGTCACCGCCGTGCGTCGGAGGGTCAAGTTCTGCTCTTGCAGGACAACTTTAGCTGTATCAAAAATTTTGTCAATTTCGGCTTCGTCTTCTACAGGAATTGCTGCTTCGTCAGTATCGTCTCCCTGCCAGGTAAAAATTTCTACTGGTGAGTCAATTGGCAGCAGCAAAGCGTATTCTTGACCTTCTAGGTTCATAGAATATTCTATGTTGCAAGTCAGCGATCGCCCAACTTCATCCGTCAGGGTGACGGACTCTTCGTTGGAATTGCCATTCTCTTTTTTGCGGTATGGGGATGAGGACATCGCGTGTATCTTATTTTCCGTCAATAATTCAGTAACGTTTGCTTGACAAGTGGGAATTTTCGTGGCGATATTCTGGCTAAGTGGGCGATCGCCAGTCCACCAGCTTAAACCGCGAGACTCGCGACCTTTTCCACAGGCGAGGAGTGCAGCGTTTAAATCTCAGTCTAGTTAGCAAGCGACACTGAGGACAAATCACGATTTTGTGCTTCTTCAGTACCGAGGTACAGCAGAATTTTCTCCAGTTTGTCAAGGGTTACAGGTGTGCGTAGCAAACTTGCACAACCAGGATATCACGCCTCTGTTACAAGCTATCAAGGATTGGGAAGGGCGGAGATATTTTGCCTCCGCTCGTCCAACCACTGCTGCAAAATCAGGGCGGCTGCTTTGCGATCGATCGCACCCTTATTTTGCGACAGCGAAATCCCTTGTGTTTTCATCAATTCCTCTGCCTCAACCGAAGTCAGGCGCTCGTCCACGTACTCTAGGGGGAGGTCTAAGGCTGTGGCGATGCGAGTAGCATATTTCTGCACTTGTCGGGCTTGAGCGCCTAATTCTCCGCTCAGGGAGTAGGGCAAGCCTGCAACCAAAATTTGAACTCTCCGCTCTCGGACAAGCTCTCGGAGATAAGCTACGTCTCGCTCGAAGGACGATCGTACAAGTGTTGTAATGCCCGTAGCTATTAAACCCGTGCCGTCACACCCGGCGATGCCGACTCGTTTGAGGCCGATATCTAATCCCAGTGCTGAAATCCATAATTTATCGTTGGACATTATCAATCAATCAATTTTAGATTTTAGATTTTAGATTTTAGATTTACTATTTTTTTAGGAAATAATCTTATTTAACCAACCGCGAAGACGCGTTAGGCGAAGCCGCGCGTAAGCGCTAGGACGCGAAGGAATAATACCAGTTTCCTAAAATCCTGCTACAGATATGGCATCTAAAATAAATTGCCATCCTGTTAAAGAAGCAATAACTTC